>JAISHL010000070.1 GCA_031262565.1 Candidatus Nomurabacteria bacterium
AACTGTCATTGCGATGCAAAAATTCACATTAACGCCAAAGTTTATCATTGCGAGCGGAGCGAAGCAATCCAGTCTAAAAATAACTCCAGATTGCCACGACAAGCAAGCTTGTCTCGCAATGACAAGCCCCAAATTTTTATCCTCGGTCCAACCCCCGCATTTTACGAGCGAATCCGCGACACTTATCGCTGGCAAATCGTCGTCCGCGCATCAAATCGCCAAATCCTGCAAGACATCATAAAAATAGTTCCGCCCGCCCACTGGCAAACGGAACTTGATCCAAATTCGCTGATTTAGGCTGAAAATGTGCTAAAATATTTGCATGAAATCAACTTATACGAAAGACAATATAATCACCCTGCCGAATCCGCATTTACGCGAGCGGTCGGCGCGCATTCGAGCGATCGACAGCAAAACTACCCAGCTAATTAACGACATGCTGGCGGCGACATTGGACTGGGAAAAATCGCGTCCACACGAAGTTGCGGTGGCATTAGCAGCCGTGCAGATCGACCAATTATACCGCGCCGTCATCGTTCGCGAAGATTTTGACGACAAGGACAACAAAAATTTCACAGTCCTCATCAACCCAGAAATCGTCAAATACGAAGGCGAAATTACCAGCGAGCAAGAAGGCTGCCTCTCAGTCAAAGACGTTTACGGTATGGTTCCCCGCCACAGTAAAATTCGCATCAAAGCTCTCGACATGTCTGGTCGCGAAGTGCGCTTCAAATCACCGAATGCGTTCATCGCGCGCGTTTTGCAACACGAAATCGACCATACAAACGGCATCTGCTTCGTCGACCACATCGCCAAACAAAAAGACGCTTTTTACATCTTGAACGACAAAGGCGATTTGGATCCCTATCCGTATGAAAAAGTTGTCAAAAGTGGAATTTTGCCAGATGAAGAAGCTTAGACTTTTCTTTGCGCCATACGACTTTTGGGTTGGTGTGTTTTGGGATCGCAAAAAACGTATTTTATACATTTGTCCGTTGCCGATGTGCGTTTTTTCGTTTGAGTTAAAGGATAAAAAATGAATAAAATCGTGTTTTTGGGCGCAGGACCAGTGGCGGCGGAATCGCTAAAATCTCTGGTGCAGAATTTTGAAATCGAGTTAGTTATAACCAAATCTCGCAAGCACGCCCGAGATGCCGCGCCAGTTGAAGACTTTGCAACTGAGCAAAAATTACCGATGAAATTCGCCAGTAATCGGGCTGAATTGGACGACCTAATTGCGGATAAAAATTTCGCGTCGCGCGTCGCCGTGATCGTCGATTACGGCGTGATCGTGTCGCAAAAAGTCATCGACAAATTCCCCCTCGGCATCATCAACAGCCATTTTAGTTTACTGCCCGAATGGCGTGGCGCCGACCCAATTTCGTTCGCGATTTTAAGCGGTCAGACCGTCACTGGCGTGAGTCTAATGATAATTGAGCCGACACTTGACACAGGCAAATTGATTGCACAAAAAACACTCGACGTCGCGCCCGACGACACAACTCCAACCCTAACCGACAAACTCGTCGCACTGAGCAATAATATGCTCGCCGAATTTTTACCGCAATACGTCGACGGAAAAATCACGCCTTTTGAACAGCAAAATCCAGAGTCCGCGACTTACTCCCGCAAGCTCACCAAAGCCGACGGCAATCTAGACCCCGCCACAATGACCGCCACAGAATGTGAACACAAAATCCGCGCTTTCATTGAGTTTCCGCGAACTCGCCTAAATTTTCATAATAAAGAAACCATCGTCACCGCCGCGCAAGTATTAAACGGCTTCGCGGGCGACGATTGGCCAGATGTCATCAAATGCGCCGACGATACATTTTTGCAGATCAAAGAACTCATCAATCCGAAGTCTGGCAAAAAAATGAAGACGGCAGATTATCTGCGCGGACTACATTAAAAACATTTGGTGCCGTCATTATCGGACTTGTTCCGATAATCCAGCGGTAATCAAAACTGGATTACCCGAATAAATCGGGTAATGACGATAAAGAGATCCTGAAATAAATTCAGGATGACAATAATAACTAGATTGCCACGACGATAAATCGCCTCGCAATGACAAACTTCAATAATGTATGTCATTGCGAGCGACGCGAAGCAATCTTATAAAACGAGCACTTAATTCCTAACTCGTCATAGATCAACCCACCGCCGTCGCAATGACAATTAAAAAAGCCCCAAACTAATCTGGGGCTATATTTTTCCAAGCTTAAAAACTTTATTCGCTCTTTGCGCCACCCAAAATCGCGTCTTTATTTGAGCTGATTTCGCTCTTCAACTCATCCAAAGTCGCAGCGACAACTTGCGGATAATCTGGACGATTCAATTGCAACCACTTCATCGCGCCATATTCGCTCATAACCGCCTTCTCTGGCGCTTCGGAATTAGCCGCGAGCAATTGCTTGTAGTCGTCGCGATCAGCATAATCTGGCAAATTCTCTTCAAACCACTTCTTCATGCCATCTTCATTTTGATCAACAAAGTTACCAAATTCGTCCAACAGCTCATCACTCATACCGTCGGTCAATTTTTCACCAACGCGAACTTCCAACTCCGAGTAGATATGTTGCAAAAACGCCTGCTTTTGCTCATCAGGCAAAGCCGCCAATCCCAAATCTTCCAAGAATTTTTCGTCTAATTTAAACATATTTTTCCTTTCTATTGCTTTATTATGGTTAAGATTATAGCACGTTTCAAAAAAATTGCAAACAAAAAACACCCCTGATTTTTCAGAGGTGTTATGATTTCAGCGTAAAACTTATTCGACTATCTTGATAATCAAGTCTTTCAAGTTCTTGCGGTTTTGGATCAAATATGTGATGCCAAATGCTGACGCGCCGACAAGTAACAACATCATAATCACGTTACCTGGACCCGTTGGAGGCAATTCTGTTGGTGGGCATACACATTCCAACTCGACCTCGGTTACGACTTCGTTATTAGACTCGTCGTCTTCGCTCTTAGTCTGATCGGTATGGCTAGTAACTTTGTTCTTGATAGATGCATTTTCACAATTACAATCAGTATTAAACGCGCCGACACCCTTGATCGTATTA
>JAISHL010000015.1 GCA_031262565.1 Candidatus Nomurabacteria bacterium
TAGTAAGTCTAGCGGATTAACGGCATCGACTACTACCGCACTAGTAGCCAAAGGACAGACGAATTACCCAAATGAAGTTTATTATAACTGGTTCGCCGCGACCGCGGGGACGGGGACGGATAGCATGGTAAACGCGAATGCAAGCGATAGTATCTGTCCTAAAAATTGGAGACTGCCGATAGGCGGAGAAGGCGCAACTACCGCTAGCAATGCAATAACCACTAATAACGAGTTTGCCAAACTTGATATTGCTATGGGTGGCACAGGTCAAACCCGCACAAACGCTAATACGTTTACAAAATGGACCACATCAAGCATCGACGGACAGCGTATGTCCTTTTATTTAACTGGAAACTACAGCACTTCTGGCAGTTGGGGTAGTTCTAATGTTCGAGGATTTTTGTGGACTAGCACCGCAGGAAGCACCTCGACATACGCTTACCGCTTAAACTTAAACTCTACTGCTTCTGAAATTTCAATAGCCGCCGTCACCAAACCCAATATTTTTACAGTTCGTTGTATAGTTGGTAGCTAAAAACGCTATATATAGCGTGTCAAGTTGTCATTGCGAGGAGCGTAACGACGTGGCAATCTGGTGATTATTTGCCATGCTAAATACTTCATTTGTCATCCCGAACTTAAAATTGTCATTGGTTGGTATTTTTGTCATCCTGGCGGAGGCGAATTGATTCATGAGAATTTATTCTTAATGAATCAAGAGCCGAAGGAGGCGAAGCCGATACTCGTTTCAGGATCTACCTTATAATGTCATTATCGGATTTATTCCGATAATCCAGCTGTAGAACTAGATTACCCGAATAAGTCGGGTAATGACAAATAAGATGTCATGCTGAATTTATTTCAGCATCTATAATACAATATAAGATAGACCCTGAAATAAATTCAGGGTGACAATAGTTACTGGATTGCCACGGCGATAAAATCGCCTCGCAATGACACGCATTATTTTACGAGCATAAATCATATATAAAATTATTAAGACTTGTCATTGCGAGCAAAGCGAAGCAATCCAGTGATAACATGAATCGCCACGACGACAAAAAGGAGATCCTGAAACTAGTTCAGGATGACAATTTTACTGGATTGCCACGTCGTTACACTCCTCGCAATGACATACATTATTCCGCGAACTGCGAATTATAAAGTTTTGCGTAAAAACCATTCTGCGCTATCAGCTCACTATGATTACCATGCTCAATAATATCGCCATTATTCATCACAAGAATCAAATCGGCGTCGCGAATTGTCGACAGGCGGTGTGCAATCACAAACGAAGTCCGCCCTTGCATGAGCTTATTCATCGCTTTTTGAATCAAAATCTCTGTGCGCGTGTCAACATTAGACGTCGCTTCGTCAAGAATCAACATCGGCGCATCAGCGAGCATAGCGCGCGCAATTGTCAAAAGCTGCTTTTCGCCACTTGAAATATTTTCCGCGTCCTCTTCCAAAACTGTATCGTAACCGTGCGGCAATGAGCGAATAAAATGATCAACATGAGCAGCTTTTGCGGCAGCTTCAATTTGTGTCTGCGTCGCATTCAAATCACCATAGCCCAAGTTTTCTCGCACTGTTCCATGAAACAGCCAAGTATCCTGCAAAACCATCGCGAAATTTTTTCGCACATCGGCACGCGTCATCTCTTTCGTATCAACTCCGTCAATTTTAATTGAGCCACTCCACGGATCGTAAAATCGCATCAGAAGATTAACCATCGTCGTCTTGCCTGCGCCAGTCGGTCCGACGATCGCCACAGTTTGCCCAGCTTTAATTTTTGCCGAAAAGCCGTGGATGATCTCTTTTTCTTGATCGTATCCAAACTTAATATTATCAAATTCAACATCGCCACGCGGATTTTCAAGTATTAGTGGCGCGACTGGATCTGGTTTTTCATTATGCTCACCCAAAAATTCAAAGACGCGCTCGGCGGCGGCGGTAGATTGAATTACGTTCGCAATATTCGCCACCTGAATAATCGGCTGATTAAACTGCTGGACATATTGAATAAATGCCTGAATATCACCGATATTTATTCGACCATTTATCGCCAGCCAGCCACCCACAACCGCCACTGCGACATAGCTAAGATTGCCGATAAAATTCATAATCGGAAACATCAATCCCGACAAAAACTGCGACTTCCAAGCTGATTCGCGCAAGTCTTCATTATATTTTCTGAAAGTTTTAATCGCCTGTTTTTCGCCCGCAAAAACTTTAACAACATTATGACCAGCATAAATTTCCTCGATATGACCGTTAATTGCGCCGAGTGAATCCTGCTGTTTTTTGAAATATTTTTGACTGCGCTTGACGATAAGCATGATAAAAATCAAACTCAGCGGAATCGTAATTATCGCAATTCCCGTCATTTGCCAGCTGATCGACAACATCATAACCAAAATACCGATAATCGTCGTAATAGATGTAATCATCTGCGACAACGACTGCGACAAGGTTTGCGAAATCATATCAACGTCATTTGTAATACGCGACAAAACATCACCAAACGAGCGCGTGTCAAAATATTTTAGCGGTAAGCGATTGATTTTTTCGGAAATGTCACGGCGAAATTTATAAGCAACTTTTTGCGTCACGCCCGCCAAAATCCAGCCCTGAATATAGCCGAAAAACATCGACAAAATGTATAATCCGATCAACCATAGCGCCGTTTCGCCCAGCACTTGCCAATTCATATCTGGTTTTTTACTAAGATCCAAACTCTCCAATTCCCTGCGCTGCTTGTCGGACATTTTATCAAGCTGATCGTTAAATTCTTTGATTTTCGCAGGATCAGAAGTCACCCCCATTTGTTTCATTAGATCTTTGAGCGTCGTGCCTTCGGGAATTTTTGCGCCCTCTGGCATTTTTTGCATAATTTGATCATGAACCTGAATTTTGACATAATCATCGACAATTTGATTTGTCATATTACCTAAAATTCGCGGACTAATAATCGCAAAAACCGTGCTGGCGATTGCAAAAATCATCACCATGGCGAGTTTGAATGAATACGGTTTCAAATATTTGCCAAGTTGTTTCATGGTTTTGCTGAAATTTTTCGGCTTTTCTGCGAGTCGCATAGCGGCTGGACCGTGCGGTTTATTCGCTTGAATCTTTTTTAACGCGTCGGTTTGTTTGCTCATTTTTTCGCCTCCTCATCCGCAATCGTCGCCAATTCGCGCGCCATTTCTTCATCGCTAAATTGACTACGCGCAATTTCGCGGTAAACTTCACAATTTTTCAAAAGCTCGGCGTGTGTGCCACTACCTACCATATTTCCGCCGTCCAAAACAATGATTTTTTCGGCATGTTTAATGGTTGAAATGCGTTGCGCCACAATCAAAACCGTGGCATTTTTTGTAATAGGTTTCAAGGCTTCACGTAGTTTTGCGTCGGTTTTATAATCAAGCGCCGAAAAGCTGTCATCAAAAACATAGATCTCGGGATTTTTTGCGACAGCGCGAGCAATTGCAAGACGTTGTTTTTGTCCGCCTGACAGATTTGAACCACCTTGCGCAACGTGATATTGAAACGCATCGTCTAATGTTTTTATAAAGTCAGCCTGCGCAATTTTGGCGGCATTTTCAACTTCGTCTTGAAAAATTTTTGGCGCGCCATATTTAATATTAGACTCAATCGTTCCCGAAAATAGCACACCTTTTTGTGGCACAAATCCAATTCGCGAGATCAAATCGTGGTGCGCAATTTTTCGCACATCAACACCATCAACCAAAATTTGCCCCGCCGACACATCATAAAATCGCGGAATTAAATTCACAACTGTTGATTTTCCAGCGCCCGTCGAGCCGATAAACGCCGTCGTTTGCCCTGGATTTGCGACAAAATTTATATCATTCAAAATCGGCACTTCCGCATCAGGATAAGTAAATGTCACCTCGCGAAATTCGACTAATCCGCGTTTTTTTGGATCAAGTTTTTCGGGATTTTTAGGATCTTTGATGGACAATTTTGTTTGTAAAATCTCGTTGATACGACTAGCAGAAACTTGCGCGCGCGGTAGAAAAATTATCAAAACCGCCAAGAATAAGAATGACATAATTACCTGCATCGTATATTGCATAAACGCCATCATGTTGCCAATTTCCAGATCGTTCGTCGCGACAAAATGCGCCCCAACCCAAATAATCGCCAAAATTGTGCCGTTAAAAATCAGCATCATAATCGGTTGCATGAACGAAAACGCGCGATTTATCCAAATATTCAATTTCATAATATCTTTATTTACGCGGTCAAATTTTTTCTCCTGATATTTTTCATTACGAAAGGCACGGATAATACGTAGGCCCGTCAGATTTTCGCGCGCAACGAGATTTAATTTGTCGGTTAATTTCTGAATGACTTTGAATTTCGGCATGACAATCATAAACAGTGTGCCGACCAAAACAAACAGCGCCACCACACCCGCGCCAATCGCCCAAGTCATGTTTGGCGCAGTATTCCACGCGTTAATAATCGCGCCAACCGCCATAATCGGAGCTTGCAAAACCATGCGCATAATCAACACTGAAACTTGTTGAAGTTGCTGTACGTCATTTGTCGAACGCGTGATCAGCGAGGCAGTCGAGAACTTATTTATCTCATTCATCGAGAACGATTCAACTTTTTCAAACACGGCGTCGCGAATTTTTTGCGAAAAACCTGTGCCAATTTTTGCCGACAAAAATCCCGTCAAAACCATGGCTACGCCACCGATCGCCGTTATTCCGAGCATTTGCAAACCAGTTTGAATGATTATATTTTGATCTTCGCCAACAATCCCCTTATTGACGATATTCGCCATCATATTCGGCAGTTGCAACGAAGCCCAAACTTGCACCGAAACCGAACATAGCAGGATTAAAATCATCCACCAATACGACAGTAGAAAGCGTCCAACTTTTTTCGGGTAAGACGCACTAAACTCAGCTTTTTTTAATCTGTCTGACTTTTTGACCATAAATACTATTTTAACTCTTCAAAGTTTTTGTGTCAAATTATCGGGGTTAGGCGTGATTATTTATTATCATTAAAAATCAAAATCGTAGTCAAAACTATCAAGATCGTAGTCCGAACTATCGAAGTCATAATCGGACATGTCAATGTCATAATCGTAATCGGATTCATCAAAATCGTAGTCGTAATCCGAACTATCATACTCACATTTAGATACAGACTCATTCCAATCTCCACCACCTAATAAGCATGTAGATTTCTCTGCGCTACTCCCGCTATAATCTGAGACATCAAAATCATCCAAGTCTAAATTCGTTTCCGTATTGGTGGTGAAGTTTTGCAATACACTCGACGAATCAACCCAGTCTATGTTTGACGGCTTAGAAAAATCAGCTTCACTATTTGGCTTACAATTCACTTCAAAATCAGCCTCATCCATGCCTTCGGCGGTTTCACCTATTTGGCTCGCATCATATGGAATTTTTGTTCCCGTCGTTCCATACCACGCGTATGCAGCGTCGCCCTCAATCATCAATACATTTACCTTCATAATCCCGAGATCGACATTCATGCGCACCTTCGACCAGCCATCGTTAGCCTGAATTGTTGCTTTACTACCTTCAGCAAGCTCAAAACCGCCGCTTGCATTTGCAATATTTTTTATGTCAACCTCGCAGTTGACAGCTTTTTTATTGCGAACCGCATCTCGAAATTCGTCGGCGCTTTTAATTGTGTCGCCGCCATTAAACACGAACAAAAATAGGATTAATAGCGTTATTCCGATCAAAAGCACACCACCGACAATCAGTCCAATAATCAAACCTTTCTTTGACTTTGGCTTGTTGGCAACTGGCGGCAACGGTGCGCCACCGATTGGTTGCATTTGCGGATTTTGCTGTATCATTGGCATGGACGCAGGTTGCGCAAAATTTTGCTGCATCGGTTGAGGTGCGGGTTGTATTGGTTGTGCTGGTGATTGCATGGCTGGATTCACTTGCAGTACTGGCTCGGTTGGCAAATTTGGCTGCTCGGACTGCGACGGTTGGTTTGGTTGTTCTGGATTCATAAAACTCCTGTTTTCATTTAAAATTAATATTGCGGACAATCATTATCTATATGCTAGGATTCGTCACTGCTGGACTTTAATTCATATTCGATGAATCAACCCAATTAACATCTGACGGTATCGAAAAATCAGCCTTGTCGTTTGGTTCGCATTCCACAGTAAACTCAAAATTTTCTACATCACGAGCAAACTCCTCAAATTCACTCGCATCATATGGGGTTTTCGTTCCTGATGTTCCCGACCAAGTATATATGCCATCTCCCTCAATAAGCAGTATATTCGTCTCTGAATCGCCATATTGAGCATTGGCTCGCACTTTTGACCAGCCGTCATTAGCTTGAATCTTTTGAGGAACGGATGTTCTGACTTCGGTAGCCACACAGTTTGCAGCCTTTCGATTTTTAACGGCTTCGCGGAATTCGTCAACACTTCCGATTGTATGACCGCCACCATTGAATACTGGCAAAAATAGTGCAGCGGCTGTTCCGCCGATCAAGACTAAACCTATAACCAACCCGACGATTAAGCCTTTCTTAGCTTTTGACTTACCCGTAGATTTCTGTGATGATTGCTTTGATTGTTTTTGCCCCATGAAAATTCCTCCTTGTTAATGAATATTGTATATATAATATGTTAATGTTTCAAAAAATGCAAATCTATCGCAACAGTTGGTCTACAATTGATCATCTATTTCAGTCGAGAGTCGCGAATTTTCAGATTCCAATTGCGTGATGCGTGAGTTCAAATCACAAATTTTTGCAAACTGAAAGATTGAAATTCCCAAGAAAATCACCGCGATAATCGTCGCAACGAATGCCGACTTCCGAAAATCATACTTCTCATATCTACTCTTCCAATCATTTTTGCTGTTCTTGTCGGTATTTTTGGTCGTTTTAACTGTGGTCATTTTAATCCTTCCGTTAATATTATTAACTATGGATTATAACAAACATTAGCACATTGTAAAGCGTGAGTTTTGAAGAAAATTTACCCACGAGTTACGCGCACCATCGCCGGTCGGAGAATCGCGTCGCCGTATTTGTAACCGTTCTGCAAAACTTCCGCGATAACTTCTTTTTCGCCGTCGCCCTCATCAAACTGCACCGCGTGATGTAAATCTGGATTAAAATCGCCACCGACCTTCGCGTCGATAATTTGCAATTTCAGCTCACTCATCAATTTATCGAGATTTTTTCGCGCACCAACAATGCCAACCACCCAAGAATTTTCCGCAATTTCAGCAGGCACGCTGGCGGTAGCTTTTTCCAAAACGTCAATCAGTGGCAAAATTTTCATGATCGCCTTATCTTCGCCAACTTGTTTCGCGCGCGCCAAATCACCCTCGACACGCTTGCGATAATTCTCAAAATCCGCACGCACGCGCTGTAAAACCATTGTCAACTCGCCGATTTGTTGCTCTAACTCTTCGGTTTTTTTTGATTTAGCGGTCATTTTTCCTTCTTTCATAAAACCTCCTCTAACATTTTACCAGTTTGCGAAACGAGCGACATCACACGAGCATAACTTTGGCGCGTCGGACCAAGCACGCCAATATACGAATGATCGGAATATGGCGAGCGAAATCGCGAAATTATCAGTGACATACCACTGGTGCGACCGATCGGATTTTCCGAACCAATAAACACGTTCAGCGCCTCGTTCGGAGCGGCTTCTTTCAGCCACGGTTCAAGATTATCCAAAAGTCGCGCCACATCGCGCACATGTTCACCATCGTCAAATTCAGGTTGCGCAAATAAATTGCCAATACCCGACAGATACAGCTGATCGCCAATCGTCGCTAGCCCCAGATTCCGCGTCAGCTCAACCAACGAATCTACCGCAGTTTTGATTGCAAAATCCGCCTTTCCGCCAGTTGTAACGCGCGATTGAATCGCTTTTGTGTGACGATTTTCGATATGGTTCGTGCCGCCAGTTTCAACAATGGAGTTGACATATAAACGATAGCCACGATCGGTCGGAATGCGCCCCGCCGAAGTGTGCGGTTGCGTAATATAGCCCATCTCCTCCAACTTCGCCATCTCCGCGCGAATCGTTGCAGGCGAAACATCAAACAATTTCGCGAGCAAGACCGAGCCAACTGGCGCGGCGAGTTCAGCGTATTGCTCAATAATTGCGGCTAGAATTTTAGCTTGTCTATCACTCATTACATTATCATTATATCAAAATTAGCACTCATTAGTCAAGAGCGCCAGATGTTTGAAAAACGCGCACAAAAAACAAAATTGGGCGGACTATACAAAAATCGTAATTATGTGATACAATATTTCAGACTTAGTTATGGGTCGGTAGCTCAGTTGGTTAGAGCACGGGACTCTTAATCCTGGTGTCGAGGGTTCGAATCCCTCCCGACTCACCAAAATTAAGTCGTATTTTGCACGCGTAGCTCAGCGGATTAGAGTACTTGGCTTCGAACCAAGTGGTCGGGGGTTCGAATCCCTCCGCGTGTACCAAATTGGAATTTTTACTAAAATATCACCTCGCGATGGGGTGATATTTTTATTTATAATACTGATTTTAGAGTAAGCAATAAGCTGCGTCCTTGTATTGTATAATAGTAGAGTAATTATGAATAATAGGAGTTTACCGAAGATGAGCGAATATGATGTAAAAATTAAGATCGCTGAAATAATTATAAGACACGAGCGCCTCAGTGATTTATTATCATATATTATTAAAGATGCTCTATTCCCAGAATTATCAACTGGCGACGATAAAGATGTTTCGCATAATATTTTATGTAGAGAAAAAGATTATATGTTCCGAACTTTTTTTCTTGATAAATTATCATACGACAAAAAAGTAGAGATTGCATGTAGTATAAACGCCGAGTGGACTAAGTATAAAATGACACTAAAAAATTTAGGGCAACAAAGAAATAAATTAGCTCACGACAACTGCTTTAATATAGAAGATTATTCAAAAAACATAAATGATCCATATTACTATCATAAAAAGGTTATCAGCTCATATAATAAGACTTTCGATAGACATGAAGACTTTCGTAAATTAATTGTAAAATATGACGATAAATTTGATAGATATTTAGCATTAAAATGCCAGCGATCATTGAATGTAGGTTAAAAAAAATAATTTACTGCCGATTAATTTATAGCTTCACTTATAACATTCATATTTCTTAAAATAGAAATCGGGCGGCTGGCCTCCGCTATCCAGCAGTGGCGTCCGTCCGTTCTGATTCTATTATAGCGAATTATCGTTTTAAGTCAAGCGTTTTGTGAGATTTTGTAATTATAATCAAACGGCGCATTTCGCGGGCTAATTTGAATTGTTTTGTGGCTTCGTTTATCAATTTGTCTTCTGGTATTTTCTTAATATGTCGAATATCCAAAATAATATAAACTGACTGTTCAA
>JAISHL010000013.1 GCA_031262565.1 Candidatus Nomurabacteria bacterium
CCCCCCACAGTTTTGATGACGAAGTTAATGATGACGAGCGCGAGCATGGCGAAAATCAGCCCGACGATGGAATATATCAGCATAGATTTGGCTTTTTTTGCCTTGTCGGGCGAGCCTTGCGCCGTGACATAGGTGATTCCAGATACGATTATCATGATCACGCCCAAAACGCCCACGCCCCACATCAGCCAGTTGATGATGGTTGTGACTAGGGCGTTAGCCTCATCGTCTGCTTCATCATCTGAAATGGAGTCGCTTGGATTCGAAAAAGAAGCTGGGTCGGGGCAAATTGATGGTCTAGGAGTAGCTTGATTGTAGCCTGGATTATTTGGGTGGTATTTATAGCACGGACAGTTTGCATCACTGTAAGGCTTGGATGTGCAATCTGGCACTGCAAAAGCCTGCGCTGGTGTAAAAATACCAACCATACCAAACAAACCAATCGCAACCATAAAGCTTGTCAGAATCTTTTTCATTAGACTGCCCCCACAACAAAATTAGTGATGGTGAATGCGAGCAGAACGATGACTAAGCCGACTACTGAAAAAATGATCGTATTTTTGCCGTCGGCGGCTTTTTTCGGATCGCCACTCGACATGATGTATTTGTATGCTCCGATGATGATCATAACCACGGCGACAAGACCGAGGACGAAATAGACTAGGCTTAATGTGTTTTGCAATAATTCGGTGCCGCTCTGTTTGATATTATTATTCATGCGTGAAACGACAAAACTGACCGCGACGGACGACACGATGGCAATCAACATGCCGAGTAGGGCGCGCATAATGGTTTGGCGACCTTCTTTGGCTTTTCCGGGGTCGCCTTGGGCGGTGATATATTTGAACCCGCCGAAGATTACAAAGCCGACCGCAATGATTGAACCTAAGCGCAAGACAATGTCGATGATATTGAGGGCGACGGTGAAAACTAGATTAGCAACAGAGCCATGATATTCGCAAACTGTGCCATCAGAAGTCGGTCTTTCTTCGCCAACTAATCCACGATACCAAGTTGGAAAATTCAAAAAATTAGAGTTCGGATTATTGCCGACTAAATCACAATCCGCCGCGAGTGCTATGTTTGGTATCGCAAAGCTAAAAACCGAAGCGACCAGTGAGATGACCGCTAGGGTGAGGCTGAGTTTTTTAATAAATACTTTCATAATTTTACCAAAATTTACCTGTTCCTTGTGGTAAAATAAAATTCAAAATGGCATACATTGCAAAATAAAGTATGAGGGCAATGATTGCACCACGAATAATCCCCATACCTTTTTTAGCTTGGTCAGCTTTTCCGCCTGCCGACGAATAGAGTGTCGCGCCGTAAATTATGCCACCGATGACTGCAATCGTGACACCAATGGCTGCCCAGTTGAAGATTGTCATAAGGAGTCCAGCGATACCATAATCATCCGCATTTGGATCGGATGAGCTACAACCCCAGTCAAAATAAGTTTCCGCCTCGCCGCATTTAGCCGCAAAAACCTGACTAGTCGGCGCTGTCGCAACTGTAAAAATCGTCGCCAATGCAAAGATGGTGGCTATGAAACTTTGGCGGATTTTATATTTTTTCATGATCATGGTTATATTTTAAACTAAAAAACGATTTAACGCAAGTGGGTTTAGAGAAAAAGTATACAGTATTGTTTATAAGCGATCGTCATTGTCGGACTTGTTCCGACAATCCAGTGATAAACTAGATTACCCGAACAAGTCGGGTAATGACGAAAACTATAGACCATGTCATCCTGAACTCGTTTCAGGATCTATAATAATATGAAGTGATGGAGATTCCGAAACAAGTTCGGAATGACAAATAAAATGATTATGATGACAATAGTTACTGGATTGCTTCGCTTTACTCGCAATGACAAGAAAATACCTCGCAATGATAAGTATAAAGTAGATGCTGAAATAAATTCAGCATGACAAATGGTCATTAGATTTGCCACGTTGCTATGCTCCTCGTAATGACAAAATATGTTATAATGGTTATCATGAAATTTGGTAAAAAATCGGCGAAAAATTCTGATGTGGGCAAGGGTGATTTTGGGTATTTGCCAGAGTCGGCGATTTACTTTGATTCGGCGTGTCAGAGTTTGCGACCTCAACCCGTGATTGACGCGATGACCGAATATTACACGAAGTTTAACTCTTGTGGTGAGCGCGTGAAATATCAGTGGGGGTTGGAAGTTGACGAGCGCGTTGAGGCGACGCGGGCGAAGATTTTGAAAATGCTGAAATTGTCGCCAAAAGAATATTTTGTAAGTTTTACAACAAATACGACTTATGGGATAAACTTGATTTTGGAACAACTTGATTTGTCATCCTCGGGCTCGTCCCGTGGATCCAATGAGCAACTGGATTACCCGAACAAGTCGGGTAATGACAATTTGGAGATCCTGAAACAAGTTCAGGATGACAAAGATAAAACGGGCAGTGACAATACGGGGGCATTGGGAAAAATACAAAAAGTCATCACCAGCGATATTGAACATAACTCGCCGTTTCTTGCGACGATGACTTTTGCAAAAAAACATGGCATTCCGCGCGAGATTTTGACGCGCAATGACGACGGCTCGATTGATCTTGATGCGGTGGATTTTACAAACGCGGTCGTCGTATTGAATGCAGTGTCAAATATTGATGCGCGACAACTGAAAAATATCAAAGACGTGGCGGCGAAAATTCGCAAGCAAAACGGCATTTTCATCATCGACGCGGCGCAAACTATGGCGAATTATCACGAGTTGATCGCTGGCGTGGAGGCGGACGCGATCTGTTTTTCTTCGCATAAAATGTATGGACCGAGTTTGGGCGTGATGGTGGTGCGACGCGAATTATTGAAGAAAATTAACCCGACGTTTATCGGTGGCGGCATGGTTGACGATGTGATGCGCGACGATTTTGTGTTGAGTGCGAAAAGTCCTGATCACGCGCATACGGCGTTTGAAATGGGACTGCAAGCTTATGCGGAAATTATCGGGCTGGGTGTGGCGATTGATTGGATTTTGGCGCAAAAGAAAAACGGCGCGGGCGAAAAATTATCGGCGCAAAGTCAAAAATTGTTCGATTTTCTGAAATCTTCCGAGAAAATTCATCTGATCAACTCGGAGGCGACTACGACAATTAGCTTTTATCATGAAAAAATTGATTCGCATTTGCTCGCCGAGGCGCTGTCGGATCAGGGAATAATGGCGCGCAGTGGTTATTTTTGCTGTCATTATTATCTGGATCATGTCAAACATTATCCGCCACTCGTGCGCTTGTCGCTGGGGTTGAATACGCGCGACAGTGATATTGACGGCGCGATTAAGATTTTGGAGGGAATTGTAAAATGATAGTTATTGAAGGTGTTTGGCTTTGGGTGGGTTTTGCTTTTATAGTGTTAGCTCTGATTGCTTTCGTGGTCTTCATGGTTGATAGTAGTAAAAATAAGCCAAAAATGCAATTTACTGAATTAGGTGGAGTTAGACACGGAAGACATTCTGCAAATACAAGCTTAGAAGATCTCAAATATAAAGGCGCAAATTATAGTGAAGTTCGTAGTGTTAATGTAAAAAAAGGAAAAAAATAAATGGTCTGTATTGCTGCGTTTATCATCTTGGCGATTATCGTTTTATGTCTGCCAATTATTAGGATTTTTAACAAAAAAACCGCGAACTCGATCTGGTCATTGTTCAAAAAAGCGACGTATTGTGTCGGGCGACGGACGACTTTTCGCAAGTGTGATTCGAGCTTTAAGGATGATGTCAAAAACAGCATTTTGAAAAAAGTGGTTTTGAAACATCCGACTTGGGTTAAACCGCTATCTCGGACGATTGAAATTACGGCGGTCGTGATTGTCGTTGTTAGTATTTGGTCGCTACTTGTGGCGGCGAAAGCGGGCGTTTCGTTGTTTGTTTACGGCACGTGTGATGTGGCGCAACCATCATCATGCTCGTTGTCGGGCGAATCGTGCAGTATTGACAGTCAGCCCGTCGACTTTTTGCAAGATCCGCTGAAATGGACAGGGAATTGGTTTGCGGAATTTGGCGACGCGATCGTGAATATTCCGACGCGATTGAAAAATTGGAACGCCGACGATTATATTCCAGAAAACGCCGAGCCGTATAATAAATTTAGCTGGAAAAAGAACGCGCTGGATATTCTCGACCCAGGCTGTTCGGTCTGTCGTGAGTCGTTTAAGAATCAATTAGAGAGCGGATTTTTTGATAAATATAATGTCGCTGTGATGTTATATCCAATCAAAAATCCTGACGGCGAGTATAAATTTGCTAATTCGTATCTGATAACGTCGTATATTGAAGCGGCGAGATTGAGGCGACTGGATGGCTCCGAACGACCGATTGAGTGGCAGATTTTGCAGCGATTATTCACCGAAAAAGATGCGGACGGACGCGATTTTCAGGTGGCGTTTAATATTTCGTATAACGAAAAGCGCGCGAGAGAGATTTTAGCTGGCTGGCTGGCGGATTTTGGCTATTCCGAAACGCAGATTACAGAGATTGCGAAGCTGGCGGATTCTGACGAAGTGCGAGAAATTATTGAAAAAAACATGACGGTCATGAATAATGAGATAAAAAGTAAGCAAATTCCGACGATGATTTTTGACGGAAAAAGACATGATGGGCTGTTTGAAAAATAGTTAAAATCGGAGAATAGAATGGATTATTCAAAATTAAATTACAGCGCACTGGACAATAAAAATCTTTCCAAAAAAGATTTCACCGAGGAGCAATTGGCGATGATAAATACTAAAAAATTTAACAGGATGTTTTTGCGAAGTGTTATCCGCGTTTCCCTTGGTGCTATAATTATAATTTGGACTGTTTTATCGATAGTTTATATGACAGATGAAACGGGAGAGCAATTGGGATTTTTAGTTCCTCCATTGTTCCTTGTTATTATTGCACTAGTGGCAGTTTTCGTGATTTCATATGATAGTAGATATAGTAGTAAACGAAATCTCAGTATTTTGCGATTTGCGATAGATAATGATCTTCACTATACGACAGACTCAGAAATTACACCTCCAAAAGGTCCTTTGATGTTTAGCATTGGTTATGATCGCAAACAGATAAGAACTTTGATTTTTCCTGACTTATCAATGTTTGCACTTTATGAATATACTGTCGAATCAGGAAAAAGCAGAGCCACACACTCTCTAGAATTTATGAGTATGATGTTGCCTCGAAGAGTGCCACATTTACTACTAAACAGCAAGAGAAATATGGTTAGCGTGCCAGTTTATAATTATCAGGTGCAAAAAATTGAGCTGGAAGGAGATTTTAATAAATATTTCACAGTTTATGCTCCGCCAAATTATCACGTTGACGCGTTGCAAATTTTAACGCCAGATGTCATGCAAGCTTTTATTAAATATGGTCAAAAATACGATTTTGAACTGATCGGTAATAAATTGTATGCATATCGTCATCCATCTACAAAAACTTGGTCGGCAGCTGGAATGCGCGAGGCGTTAACTGGTGTGGCGAATGTCGCGTCGCAGATTCGTGAGCAAACGGACACTTATCGTGATGCTCGAATAAATGGAGCGGTGGATATTGTGGCGCCTGACGGTATGCGATTTAAAATACGTCCATCTTGGCAACGTGCGCTGATTGTAATATTAATAGTGCTTTTTTGCTATCTTATGGATTATTTAATAAAAGCATTATTCTAGGTGGTGGTGGGTTTTATAAGGACTTTGCTCGTTGCAATAACTTTTCAATCGTCTCCATCTGTAAATTCCAATATGCTTGCCAAGTTTCATCTTCGGTTAGCTCTGTGTCATAGCGCCAAACGCCATTCAATTTTACCTGAGAAATTGCCGCAAACGAAAATCCAGCAGCTTTGACTGGCGAGGGTTTGTCGATCAAACGAAATTCTTTGATCGCCGTGTCGGATACGACGTTGTTTTTGTCATTTTTCCGCCACGCCAGCGCATAGCCCCAATGAAATTCCAGCGGAATTGTGCCGCCGTATTTTCGCGCCAAATCAGCAAAAACTTTTTCGCCGTTCGCGTCGGAATATTCGCCCATTTTTCGCACCACAAATTCCTTGTTATGATTTTTCAGATCATCTTCGTCGGTAACTCCGCGCAAAAAACTAACATCGTCACGCGCCAAAACGGGCAAATCGTGAAATTGTTTTGCGTAACCGATCGCTTTTTCTCTGGCGATATTTTCCGCAGTGTCGGCGGTTTCGTCTGGCTCGGCGAGGTGTAAATTCAGGTCGGCAAATGATAAACCTTCAAGTCCGAGTTTTGACAATTGAGCTTTGGCTGAACGGATTTTACCAGCGCTGGTTGTGGCAATGAGGATTTGTTGCATGGGAATATCATAGCATTTTTGCGTTTTTCTAACAGATCATATATAATAAAAAGGCTAAACTTAAATGAATTTGGTCAACAAACTTTGGTTTGAGAAGACATTGCGACCATATACCGCAAAATTGATTCTCAAATCAAATTTGTTTAAGTTTAGCGACTAATGTATGTGGTCGCTTTTTATTTTTGCGACCAGAAAAGTCGCTAAAATGGAAGTTCTTAATAAGAAAATATTAGATAAGGCGTATTTTAGAGAGTCGGATTTTGTGCTATTTAATGCCGACTGTATTGAATTATTGCAAAAATTACCCGAAAACTCAGTAGATCTGATTTTTGCCGATCCGCCATATAATTTAAGTAATGGCGGTTTTACGGTTCATTCTGGTAAGCGCGTCGCCGTTAATAAAGGAGATTGGGATAAAAGCCAGGGTGTGCAGAATGATTTTGATTTTCATGTGCGATGGCTTGAAGAATGTCGTCGAGTTTTGAAAATAAACGGCACAATTTGGATTAGCGGAACTTATCATTCAATTTATCAATGTGGTTACGCATTGCAATTATTGGGTTATAAAATTTTGAACGATATTGCATGGTATAAACCAAACGCCGCGCCGAATTTGTCGTGTCGTCGATTTACGGCGAGTCATGAAACGTTAATTTGGGCGGCAAAATCAGATGATAGTAAATTCACTTTTAATTACGACGCAATGAAAAACGGCGATTTTCTAGATGATTTTATTAAAAAACCAAACAAACAAATGCGTTCGGTTTGGTCAATTTCTACTCCGCCACCGCGTGAAAAAGTTCTAGGAAAACATCCGACGCAAAAACCATTAAAATTATTGGAGCGAATTATTATATCGTCAACGAATAAAAGTGATGTTGTTTTAGATCCTTTCACTGGAAGTTCAACGACTGGAATAGCTTCTGTTGAACTTAGGCGAAAATTTATCGGTATTGACTTGGAGAAAGATTTTCTGGATTTGTCGATTAAGCGATATGGAGCGATAAAATGATTGCTGGCGGAGTTGGTGGTGCGAATACGCAAACGGGCGCCGTATTTGAAAATGACACAGATTTTGCCAATTTTTTAGCTACCTTAGACGGTTACAAGATTATTGAGAATGACAAACCTGACGTAGTTAATTCTCGTTGGAAAATTATATATCAAAACATTGAAGTTGGTGAGATTTTTCGTAAAAAAGGTTTGTATAGATATTTTGCCGAAATTAACTACGATTGGACTTTGCGGATATCAAAGTCAATTGAGCCAGATGATGCAATCTTTGTTATCGCAAATAATACAGTTTTTATAGTAGAGAAGAAGTATCAAGAAGTTGAAGGTTCAGTCGATGAGAAATTGCAAACTTGTGATTTTAAACGAAAACAATATCTAAAATTATTTGCGCCCTTAAATAAAGAAGTTGAATATTGTTATTTATTAAGGCGTGATTTTTTTGACAAGCCAAAATATAAAGATGTTTTGGATTATATAGTGAGTGTTAGCTGTCAATATTATTTTGACTATATACCTTTACGAAAGTTAGGATTGCCAGTTCCTATTTCAAATAAATAATCCCCAGTGATTGCTCGACGCGAAAATTTTTAACTCGCGTGGAATTTTGACGTAGCCATTCGTCGGTGGCGCGGGCGGCTCCGGGCAGGGCTTCGTTTTGATAATCGTCGATCACTATGGTGACATGCGGCGCGAACTGTGGGGCGGTGACGCGGAAGCTGTCGCGGATTGATTCGTAAAAATCGCCGTCAAAAAATGCGAACGCGATTTTGTTTGGCATATCGCTGTCGGTTAAATCTTTGAACCACGCTTTTTTAATGATCGGCAAGGTCAAGTTTTCTTTTTTGAAGTTGCGGATCAATTCGGATTTGGTCGCCGCGAGTTCGCCGGCTTTGAAATTGTCGCCGACGCGGGAGTTGTCGGGGGTGGTTTTTTCGGGCAAGCCAGCAAAACTGTCGTAAAGGTAAAGCTTTCGATATGTTTTTTCTGTGTCATTTTTCTCGCTCGATACGCTCATCTCGCCCGTCGTCACGGGGAGATCTCGCTCTCCTTTTTGTCGTCCAAAAAGACGATCTCGCGATGAAAAATGACCTACAGAAGCATTATATTTTTCTAAAATCCGTGCCAAAAACAAACTCGTCGTGCCTTTATAACAACCGAGTTCGACAGCGTCGCCGTCAATATCATTCTCTAAAACTCGTAAAAATTCCCGCAAAATCACTTTCAGTTCGCGCGGGTCAACTTGGTCGGAAACCAGCCGATGTTTGCGCAATAATTCATCAATCATGGTGATAATTTTAGCAAAAACTCCGCGAAAATGCTAAAATGGCAATATGAAAAAGTTTTGCAAAGTTATCAAAAAATATTGGGAATTTTCGGCGACGATCGTGCTTGGCGCGGCGACGTTGATCGCAGCGTTTGTTTGCGAGCAACAAATTATTGCGAATTATATAATTGGCATATGGGGTGCATTCATTTCGATTTTGATGCTGGTTGACATGATAAAAACTTTGCGCGAGGGCAAATATGGCGTGGATATTTTGGCGATTACGGCGATCATTGCGACGATTGCAGTGGGGCAACTTTGGGCGACGCTGGTGATAATCGTCATGCTGACGGGCGGTGAAACTTTGGAAGATTATGCAAATACCAGAGCTGAACGGGAGCTAAAAGCGCTTTTGGAGCGTGCGCCGCGGATTGCACATTTGGTTTTGAAATCTGGCGAGATTCAAGATGTTGCCATTGGAAAAATCAAGCCAGACGATGTGGTTTTGGTTCGCCCACAGGAAGTTGTGCCGGTTGATGGCGAATTATTGGACGTGGAAGCGGAGTTTGACGAAAGTTCGTTGACGGGCGAGTCGTTACCTGTGTTAAAATCGGCGGGCGACGGCGTGATGTCGGGATCGTTGAACGGCACGACGGCGATTAAAATTCGAGCGACTGCCGACGCGAAACACTCGCAATATGAGCAAATTATCGCACTGGTTCGCGACGCGGAAAGCCAGCCAGCACCGTTTGTTCGCCTTGCTGATAAATATGCCGTGCCGTTTACGCTGATTTCATACGTAATTGCTGGGGCGGCGTGGGCGACATCTGGCAATCCGACGCGTTTTGCGGAAGTTTTGGTCGTGGCGAGTCCTTGCCCGTTAATTTTGGCGGCTCCGATCGCGTTGATTTCGGGCATGTCGCGCGCGAGTAAGCACGGAATTATTGTGAAAAACGGCGCGGTTTTGGAAAAAATGAATCGCGTGAGTGTGATGGCTTTTGACAAAACTGGGACGCTGACGATGGGAACTGTTTTGGTTGATCAAATTGTGCCAGCGAAGGGTTTTATGGCGAACGAGATTCTAAAAGTGACATCAGCGGCGGAGGCGAACAGCGCGCATATTTTGGCGGTGTCGCTGGTGAAATATGCAACAGATCGGAAGATAAAATTACCAACTGCGAAAAATGTGCGTGAAATGACGGGCGATGGCGTATTTGCGACGATTGACGGGCAAAAAGTTATCGTTGGTCGCGCGGAATTTTTGCGGAAAAATAAGATTGACATGTCATCCTCGGACTCGTTCCGTGGATCCAGTGATAATAAAGTGGATTATCCGAACAAGTCGGGTAATGACGAAGTTAATGACAAAACCGCGATTTTCGTGGCGATCGATCACAAATTTGCTGGGGCGATCTATTTTGCGGATCAGGTGCGGGAAAATGCCAAAAAAACCATTCACGAATTGAAGCGCTTGGGAGTTAAAGAAACGGTCATGTTGACGGGTGACAAACGCGACGTGGCAAATAAAATTGGTTCAACCGCTGGTGTTGATAAAGTTTTTGTGGAACTTTTACCGAAAGACAAAGTTGAGATCATGCGGAATTTGTGTGGTCGCAAAGATAGTGTGGCGATGGTCGGCGACGGCGTGAATGATGCGCCAGTTTTGGCGGCGGCGGATGTCGGAATTGCGATGGGCGCGCGAGGAAGCACGGCGGCGAGCGAATCGGCAGACGCAGTGATCATGTTGGACGATTTGTCGCGCGTGGCGCTTCTGCGAAAAATCTCAAAACGCACCATCAAAGTCGCCTTGCAGTCGGTTTGGTCGGGGATTGCGCTGTGCTTGATCTTGGAATTGATCGCTGTAACAGGTTTTATTCCAGCGCTGGTCGGAGCAGGATTACAAGAGTTGATCGACGTTACAGTGATATTTAATGCATTACGGGCGCATAAAGGCTAGGCGTTATAGTCGTATTGTTTTAGATAAAAGTTGCCAATATCACTTTGTTTTTGTAGCTCCGATAATATATTAGGATCGCCAGTTTCGGCTGCTATCTTAGCTTTGTTGTATGCGGAAGTGTCAGTTTCGCCCATTGCAGCATAGTTAATATATCCAATACCTTTATTAGAATATACGCTATAACTCTGCTTTGATTGGTTAACGCCTCTAACTCCTGTTATTTGTGGTCTTGGTGCGGTATTTGAATTGGGATCTAAACTTAAATCTCGGGCATAACCTAATCTGTCGCCAGCTGCAATATCGCCTTCCTTGTATCGTCGAATTAATTCCATTTTTACAGGGTTAATTTGTTGAACCTCTTGTTGAGTTTCTTGTGTTGACATATTTAATGCGGTGTTCGCCATAGTATTTTGACGATCATTATTCCAGTTATTAAATTCTTCAACCTGAGAGGGGTCATTCATGTCATATGATTGACCAGTTTCTGAATTATTTAGCCCTAATACTTCTGCCATAGTTTACTCCTTTTTGATTTATTAAACTATTACATTAAGCATTATAGCACAAACACTATAAAAAGTCAACAAACAGACTCTTATAAGAGGGAATTACTGTTCGCGCCACATTCGCATTGGATTTGGACCAGTGACAGGTGTTTTCTTGAACGAAATTGGCGCAGCTGGTTTTTTGGCGACTGGACGGGTTGGTGAAAAACTGGCGGCATTTGGTCGGCGAACGATTTTTTGCGGACCGCTGAATTTTTGTGAATTACCACCAAATGAGCTGGTTTTATTCTGATTATTAAATGGTTTTCGTGGCGCAAAGTGTGCGGAAGTTTGACCTTTGATGCGTGCAATTTCTTGCTGCTCAAAGTCGCGGTTGCGATCTTCAAAGCGCTGTTCAGTGCGACGAGCTGGCGAACTATTTGTCGAGCCAATTTCGTTAATAACAGGGATAACAATCGGATTATGCTGTGTTTGATCATACAAAATCTGGGAAATCTCATCACGCAAGTCGCGTTTGAAATCGTCCATGTCAACGCGACGCGACGCATAAACTCGCGCCACTTTTTGCTTAACATATTGGCGAATTGAGTTGATCAAATCTTCGCTATCACGCAGATAAATAAACCCGCGCGAAATGATGTCTGGCGAGGAAAGCATGCGTCCCGTGCCACGCTGAATTGTCAATACTACAACAAAAATTCCCTCTGTTGACATATGAATGCGATCCTTCAAAACGACATCTGATACGACCGCACCCGCGTTGTCATACATGACATTGCCGACATAAACGCGACCAGTGCGCGCCGCTGTGCCGTCATGGTAAAACTCCACAGTATCACCTGCGTCGCAAACGAAAATATTTTGCTTTGGAATGCCGCAATCGCGATGCGCCAGTTCGGCGTTATGCACCAAAAATGTGAAATCGCCGTGGTTCGGGAAGTAGAATTTTGGATTCAATGCGTTAATAAATTTGACGTGGTCGTCGTGGTGACCGTGACCACCAGTGTGAACTGCGCCAACCCCATAAAACGCCGCGTTGTTTTTTGAAATCACGTCGCAACCTTCGCGGATCAAATTGTCTTCCATCATGGCGACATGACCTTCGTTGCCTGGAATGCGCGAGCTTGACAGCACGATAATGTCGGAATTTTTAATCTTAATCCAACGGTGCGCACCACTTGCCATGCGGTTCAAAACAGCGTTCAATTCGCCCTGATTTCCTGTGCAGAGAATACAAACTTGACTGTCTGGTAGATTAACAATATCTTCCAATTTCATTATGGTATTATTTGGGATTCGTAAGTCGCCAGTTCGCAGTGCGATCTCGACGTTGTTGATCATGGAATAGCCAGCAACGGCAACTTTGCGACCGTGTCGCGCGGCTTCGTTGATGGCAGTTTGCAAGCGGTGAATTTGCGAGCTAAATGACGAGATGATCACGCGAGAATTTGGAAATTCGTTCATGACGGTTTCAAAACTCATGCGGATTTCGTCTTCGGTGGCGTGGTTTTCACCTGGCACTTCACAGTTGGTTGACTCGTTGATCAATAATTGGATTCCTTCGGTCGTGGCAATTTCGGTCAAACGCTCCAAGTCGAATTTTCGTCCGTCTAATGGATCTGGAGTAAAACGCCAGTCGCCAGATGAAACCACAACGCCAACTGGTGTGCGAATTACAACACAAGCGGAGTCGGGAATCGAGTGATTGACGCGAACTAATTCAATCGAAAAATACTTGCCAACTTGCACGCGGTCGTGATTTTCTGGGTTCAAAACATGGTAATCTGGCGTAAAATCGGTGTCTTCCTCCTCCATATTTTTTTTCAACATTTCGGTCGTGAATTTTGTCGCATAAACTGGCGCAGGAATTTTCGGAATCATATGGTGAAAAGCGCCAATGTGATCAAGGTGTCCGTGCGTGAATACGACTGCTTTGATCTGTTCTTTGCGCTCTTCAAGATACGTAATATCTGGCACGACGTAATTGATGCCGGGGAAATCATCACCAGGGAACATAAAGCCCATATCAATCACAACAATTTCGTCGTCATATTGCAAGGCGGTTGTGTTTTTACCTATCTCTGTGCCGCCGACAGGGATAACTTTTAGACACGGCTTGTCTTTGGTTTTTGTCTTGCCGAGCGTGGCGCGCTTTTTTCCTTCGGTCGTGTTGTATTGCTCGCCACCAAATCCGTTAAAAATAGACTTGTTGACTGGCATAGAAATGTCCATGATTGAAGCGCGCAAATTCACATTGTCGCTGACGCGTCGCTGTGCGCGCATAACTTCGCCGCGGCGCGTTGTGGTTGCGTCGAGGACGGAATTGCCAGTTTTTTGGCGTGTGGTTGGTCGCTTTGATAAATCATCAGCCTGCGATTCGGCTAGTCGTTGTTGACCCATATTTTTCTCCTTAAATTACTCTTTTATTCCGTAAGATTTGACATTTTTCAAAATTTTCTAAACCCTATCGAGAATGCGATCTTCTATCGCTTAGTGATTAAAAGTATAGCAAAGTGCGGGCGGTAAGTCAAGATATGTTAAAAATGTGTTAATATAGTCACGTTATGACAATTAAACACTTAATTGAAAAAGTTCCCGCTTATGACACGCTGATTCTGCCGTATCACCGAGTTCAGGCGTGGCGGGCGGCGAATAACGCGGATTATCCAGCGTCGGCAATGAAAGTTATTGGAGTGACTGGCACAAATGGCAAGACGACGACTTGTTTTATGATTTACCAGATGTTGAAGTCGGCTGGCAAGAAAGTTGGCTTGATGACGACGGTTGGCTGGGGTGTTGATAAAGTTCATAGTCAGATCACGCATATGACGACTGCGACGCCGAAACTTTTGAATAAACGAATCCGTGAGATCGCTGATTCTGGCGCGGAATATCTGGTTTTGGAATTGACTTCGCACGCGCTGGCGCAACATCGGGCGTTTGGTGTGCCGATTGATGTTGCTGTTATGACTAACGTGACGCATGAACATTTGGACTATCACAAAACTTTTAGTAGATATTGCACGGCGAAGGAAAAATTATTTCGACAGGCGCAAAAAACTCATAATGGGCGCAAAATTGGCATAATTAACGCTGACGATCCGACCGCAGTCTGTTTTGCGCGGGATATTGAAAATGTGGTGAGTTATGGCGTAAATGATGGTGATTTACGCGCGCGACAGGTGAAATTAACCCCGAATGGCGTGGAATATTATGTGAAAGTTCCTAGTGGCGACAAACTTCACATCAAAACCAAGATTGCGGGCGAGTTTAACGTTTACAATTCGCTGGCGGCTGTGGCGGTTGGGCTGGCTTACGGGCTAACTGGCGAGCAAATTGAACAGGGAATTTTTGCGTTGGAAAGTGTTGAGGGGCGCATGAATACGATTGACGAGGGGCAGAATTTTCATGTAATTGTGGATTATGCGCATACACCAGATAGTTTTGAGAAGTTGTTTAATGATATGAAAAGTTCGGCGAAAGGGCGAATTATTGCGCTGTTTGGCTCGGCTGGTGGTCGTCGCGATCCGTCAAAACGCCGTCCGCAAGGTGAAATTGCTGGCAAAAATGCTGACATTGTGATTTTAACGGAGGAAGATGACCGCGATACGTCGGGGCAAGAAATCTTGAATCAAATTGCGGCCGGCGTAGAAGCGGAAGGCAAAATTCGCGACAAAGATCTGTTTTTGATTCACGATCGCCCGAAAGCGATCAAATTTGCGCTGGAAATGGCAAAAAAAGATGACGTTGTGTTACTACTCGGTAAGGGGCATGAAAAAACCATTGAACGTAAAGATGGCGAACACGCTTGGGACGAAATCGGCACGGCGCGCAAGATTTTACGAGAAATTATTAAGAAATCGTGAGCGACACGCAGCGAATATAGCCACCACCGCGGGCAAGTTCTGGCGCGCTGATCGGCAGAACCTTTAGACCATTTTTCTCAATTTCAGCTTGGAATTTTGGCGCGTGGGCGGACATAATAACGGTTTCGCCCGTGGAAACCAAATTGCATGCCAAACCCTTTACAGCTTCGTCGTAATCAACCTCGATTTTTTGTAGTGGCAGGGCGGCGATTTGGACGCGCGAAACTTCGTCAAACGCCTCGGGGCAATAGGCGATTAAATCGTCGCGAAGGACGGAAATTGCGAGGTCGATGTCATAAAATAATGAATCTTCCCAACCGCTTGCCGAGTTGATGACGGGTTGACCACTCGCGTCTAATTTTGGCACGGCGTGAAGTTGTACTAGTTCAAAACCTAAGGCTTCGGCGGCAAACTTTTGCGCCCGCGGATCTGAGCGATAACCCGATCCCGACAGCAAAAAATTTCCGCACGGCAACGAGTCGCCTTGTCCAGAAAAACGCCAATCCTCGGGAGCATGAATTACTTCTAAACCGAGCTGTCGAAAAACTGCTTCCGCGTATTTTTCTTCGTTTTTGCGAGCATTTGGCAGACGCGACAAAACGACTTTGCCGTTTCGCACTAAACCCCAGTTCGCCGTATAAACCCCATCTTGACTGTTAGCGGGCGGCGTGACTTGAAGTATCTCAATTTCCGCCTTGTAAAAATTCTCCAAAATTGTCCGATGTTCCGCTTTCGCCTCTGGAACGTTAACTGGTTTTGAATCGTAATATGGATTGATCGGCTGGTCGAGCGCGAAAAAATCCGCTCCTGAAATTAAAACTTTTGCGTTTAACATAAAAACATTGTAACAAGATTCTGCGCACTTGACTATTATATTTTACTTAACATGTAAAGTATAGTATAATAGCAACTATGAATTATAATATTGATAATGTCAA
This sequence comes from Candidatus Nomurabacteria bacterium, assembly GCA_031262565.1. Lineage (GTDB taxonomy): Bacteria > Patescibacteriota > Saccharimonadia > Saccharimonadales > Saccharimonadaceae > WRGU01. The sequence goes on from JAISHL010000013.1 coordinate 15,883, forward strand.
TAAAGAGAGAGAGATTTATATTCCTAATGAGCAGACAGAAAGCGTTATTTGTTGTCGTGAGGGATTACATCGCAGTCCAACTATTGCTCGTGGCGTAAATGAGAAGAAGATGGCGCAGAAATGTATAGCGTTATCTGGCGGATTACTGGGAGTTACGAGCTATTTGCAACCAGCAGAGGAGATTTTGGGCGATACAATAACCGAAAGGCGTAATATGGCTGAATCTACAATTGACAGAGTTTGCGAGGAAACAAATAATATTAAAGTTCGCGATTATTACAAATCCATTTTTGATAACGATAAAATTGATCATATTTATTTAATTCAAAATGGTCGTGAACTCAGAAAGTTTTATAATCAGTCCGCAATTGCAGTATTTGAGCGATATGCGAGAATGAGCAAGAAAATTTTTGAGGTTATTGCCTTGGAGGATATTATAAGGAAGTTTGATATTCCAGAGGTGCGAAAAAATCTCAGCTATCTTAACTTTTAAGGCAAGCTGACAAACTTTCCCGTATATGCTAAAATAGCGACATAAACTAAGGAGGGTTATGAAAAAAGTTTTGAGTTTTGATCTGGATGACACGTTGAGCTTGGCGAAGTTGCCGATGGAGCCTGAAATGGCGAAAGCATTTGGCGATTTATTGGAGTATTACGATATGTGCGTGATCTCGGGTGCGATGTTTTCGCAGATTAAAAAGCAAGTGGTTGATGTTTTGAATGTGCCAGCGGAAAACCTGAAACGTTTGCATGTTATGGCGAGTCAAGGCACGAAATATTGGCGTTTTCAAGATGGCGAGTGGAAAGTGATTTATGCGGACGACCTTGCGCCAGAAAAAATCGCGGAGATCTTCAAAGTTTTGGAAGAGTCGGCGAAAGAGGCGGGTTATTGGTGTAAAAATCCAGCGGGCGAGATTATTGAAAATCGCGACAATACGCAGGTGACGATGTCGGCGATTGGGCAAAAAGCGCGCAAAGAAGATAAATACGCTTGGGATCCTGATCATAAAAAGCGTGAGGCGATCGTCAAGATTGCGCGCGAAAAAATGCCAGATTTGGAATTTGGGATTGGTGGCACAACGTCGATTGATGTGACGATGCCGGGCGTAAACAAGGCTTATGGTATGCGAAAATTGATGGAAAATAATGATTTGGAAAAATCGGACATCTTGTTTTTTGGCGATATGACGCAAGTTGGCGGCAACGACTACCCTGTCGCGGAAATGGGAATTGATACGATTACGGTGAAAAATTGGCAAGAAACCGTGAATGTGTTGAAGGGAATTCTGGCGGTTAGCTGATAATTTTCTCGCAATTCCTTGACTAACCCATCAGGGGTGATATAATGGTTGTGCTATGATGAGGGGGCTTAAAAAGTCTAAGCGAGAGTTAAATTTGAGTAGGAAAAACTTACGCAAGTATATTTTACCATGCACTACAATCGCTCTTATCTTCACTTTATCCACCTTAACTTTTTGTAAACTCTTTCTATCAGAAAACCGTCTCTCCTCCGACCTCTCCTACACCTCCTCTCAGCAATCTGGCTTCAACATCGCCCTCGCCGTCGGCGCTGGCGTTAACGCCAGCATTGCTATGACCAATACAGACAGTGAAACAGAAGGAGATAGTGATACCTGTAAACTAACACCATCAACCC
>JAISHL010000065.1 GCA_031262565.1 Candidatus Nomurabacteria bacterium
AACCACTTTAATATTACTGGTAAAGTTTTGACGGCTGATTGCGATGAAGATTTAGAGCAATTCGCTACTGATGCTATTAAGATGCGTAGAAGTTTTGACGCGGTATATCACATTGGCAAGCGTGTCGAATTCGGAGTTGGATTTGAGGATATAGTAAAAGTCAAATAGCGCATAGAATATAATTAAAAATCGGCGAGTCCGTCATAAGCGCTCGCCGATTTTGTTTTTTGAGGTCAAATTTTATTCAACCCAAGTGATCGAATAAACCCATTTCAGATTGATCAGCAAATTGCCATCCAGCTCGATGAACGTGTCATTCGCAGCTGTCATTTCGCCAGTAGTCGAATAAATCGCATCCGTAAAATCCATCTTAAACATTGGATTTTTAGCAATATCAGTCGCAAAGCGCTGAACTTTAACTTTCTTACCAACATACTTATCTAACATATTATTTTCCTTTCCTTAACTTTATTGACATTCAGAATTATATGCTGCCAGCGCCGAGTCGACGGCTGTCTTGGCTCGATTCACGGCATCCTTATATTGTGCAATCATACTATCTGACATTCCGCTATTTTTCATACTATCAAGCATACTTTGCGACTGATTAAGGGCAGTTTGAGCGCCTTCGTAGGCTTTTTTCAAAGTATCGCAATCTGCCGTAGAAGCTGGCGGGGTCGTTACGGTTGGAGTGTCGACACTAGGTGTAGATGATGCATTGTCGTCTTCCTCGGTTTTATCGCTCGAATCAGACTTTGATGAGTCATCGGTCTTGTCATTCTCAACTTTATCTTCAATTTCCTCAGTCTTATCTTTCTGAGAATCCTTTATTGTATCAACTGTATTAAAAATGCTATCTTTCATGTCATTCGCTTTATTATTAAAGTTAATAATAAACGAACCCGTAAATATAATTATACAAATAGAAGCGATCGTTCCCAATATGCCAATCGCACCACAGATAATGCCAGCTAATGCCAAGCCATTGCCGTCGCTAGCTTTTTGTTTGCGATATTTTATACCAAGCCTAATTGCCATCACGCCCAGAACCGCGCCGATAAAAAATAAACCAGTAGACATTGCGGCGATACCCAGAGCGAGCGACGCAACTGCCGTCCCCATTGATAGCTTACCCTTCAATTTATCACTATTTGCATGACCACTGATAGTTTGCTTAATATCCGCAAAAGACTCCTTCGTCTGTGCAAAACTTTCATTTTTTGCTTTCTCACGATCTTGACGGTCATCTTCCGCAGTTCGTGGGCGAAACTTTTTTTCATCCATCAAAAATCCTTTCTTTTTAATTTGAATGTAGCTATTATTATATCACATAAACGAAATAATTAAAAATGCCCGCGAAAATTCGGGCGAAAAATGAGTTCAAAACATTTTGGTGCTGGGGGAGGGATTCGAACCCCCGAAGGCATAAGCCAACAGATTTACAGTCTGTCGTGTTTGACCGCTTCACTACCCCAGCGAACACTGGAGCCGAATGTCGGATTCGAACCGACGACCCCCTGTTTACAAAACAGGTGCTCTAACCAGCTGAGCTAATTCGGCAACGTTAAAAATTGTATCACATCATGGCGAGAAGTCAAAATTTTTATTAAATAATCTTCATTATCTCTTGATAATACTTCTCGGGATCAGAATTTTTCATAATTGCCGAGCCGACATTAACCACTTCAACGCCAGCCGACAAGATCTCGGGGATATTTTCGAGATTTGCGCCACCGTCCCAAGCGATCTCCGCCGTCGGATTGATTGCGCGAATTTGATTCACTTTGGCGAGTTGTGATAAATCGGCGACGCCACCTTGATAGCCTAAATGTCCGCCAAAAATCAGCACGTGATCTGCAATTTTAACCAATTCCGCCACATTTTCAACCGTCGTATCGGGCAAAATCGCCAAGCCAAATTTAATCCCAAACTTATGTAAATGATCAGCTATGCGTGGCAAATTTTCTGTCGCATTCTCACTCTCGGCATGCAAAACAACCAGATCTGGCGCGAGCGAAATAACCTGATTCAGCCAATCCAGCGGTTTTTGAATCATAAGATGCAAATCAATCTGCTTCAAAACCTCTCCATGATCCCAATAAATCTGGTTCAAATTAACCGTTCGCGACGGCGCAAAAATTCCGTCCGTAATATCAATATGTATCCGCGAAGCAAAATTCAACCGCGCCAGTTGAAACGCGTATTCTTCGGGATTGCTCGCCGTAATCGTCGGCACAATTTTCTTCATGAAACTATTGTAGCATGTGTTACAATATATACTATGGTTACAAAATCAGATGTGGCGTATCTCGCAGCGCTGTCAAAAATTGCATTGAGCGAGGAAGAATTAAACAGCTTAACTGTTGATCTCGAAAATATTTTCGGTTATATCGAGCAGTTGAGCGAATTGGACACTTCAAAAGTCGAGCCAACTTATCAAGTGACTGGACTGAAAAACGTTTGGCGGGAAGATGTTATTGAAGAGCAAATTCCGCGAGAAAAATTGTTAGCATTGACTCCTGATGCCGAAAATAATCAGGTGAAAGTTCCAAAGGTATTATAATGAGTGAAATTTTGAAAATTGTAGAAGCGGTCAAATCGGGCAAAAGTTCAGCTCGTAAAGAAGTTGAAAAAGCCTTGAAGTCGGCAAAAGATAATGAGAAATTACATGCGTTTTTGGAGATTTTAGAGAACGAAGCTTTGCGACGCGCCGATGAAATTGACGCAAAAATCGCGCGTGGCGAAAAAGTTGGGCGATTAGCGGGTGTGCCTTACGCGGCGAAAGACAACTTTTTGACAAAAGTCGGACACACAACCGCGGCGGCGCAGATTTTGGAAAATTTTAAAAGTCCAATTGACGCGACGGCGATCGAGCGATTAGATAACGAAGATGCGATCATGATCGGAAAGACCAACCTTGACGCTTTTGCGCACGGCGGATCGACGGAGAATAGTGGTTTTGGCGTGACGCATAATGCGGCGGATTTTGAGCGCGTAGCAGGCGGTTCGTCGGGCGGATCAGCGGTTGCGGTGGCGGCAGGAATTGTGCCATTTGCGGCAGGCTCGGATACGGGCGGATCAATTCGCGAGCCAGCATCGTTTAACGGCGTAGTCGGGTTCAAGCCGACTTACGGCACGATTTCGCGTTATGGCGTGGTAGCGATGGCATCATCAACGGACGTGCTTGGACCATTCACAAAAACCGTGACTGACGCGGAGATTTTGATGGAAATTATGGCGGGGCAGGATAATAAAGACGGCACTGTGCATGACGATTTTTATAAAACCGAAACCGATTCGCCGAAGAAGTTAAAAATTGGGTTAATCAAAGAATTTTTGGGCGACGGCGTTGATGAAGATGTCAAAAATCGCACACTGGAATTTGCGCAAAAAATGCGCGATCAAGGTCACGAAATCGAAGAAGTTGATCTACCAATGGCGAAATATGCGGTCGCAATTTATTACATCGTCGTTCCAGCTGAATTGTCGTCAAACTTGGCTCGCCACGACGGCATTCGTTACGGTTTGCGCACAAAAGAGGCAAAAAATCTTGACGAAGTTTACACTCTGACGCGCAAAGACGGCTTCGTTCCAGAGAATAAGCGCCGCATTATGATTGGCTCTTATGTGCTGTCGAGCGGATTTTTTGACGCGTATTATTTACAGGCACAAAAGGCGCGCACACTGTTAATTCAAGAGTTTAATGACTTATTCAAAAAATACGATTTTCTAATTGGTCCAGTTGCACCAACGCCAGCGTGGAAAATCGGCACGATAAATAACGATCCTATCAAAAACTATCTCGCCGACATTATGACAATTCCGCCGAGCTTGGCTGGCTTACCTGCAATTTCATTACCAAATGGCGATTCAAAAACTGGGTTGCCGATCGGCGTGCAAATTATCGGTCAGCAAAAATCTGACGCTAAATTGTTAGCACTCGCGAAAAGTATGG
>JAISHL010000026.1 GCA_031262565.1 Candidatus Nomurabacteria bacterium
CTAATTGTGATTTTTTAACCAAAATATCCGCCAAAACTGTGCGCTCATTTCGCGCCAAATATGGCTCGGAAATCTCATATTTCAACCCCATACTCTTCAAAACCGCTAGCTCTACGTCAATCTCTTCAATCGGCACGCGCTCCACGGTTATTTCAGAATTTGTCACAATCGCCGCCGCGATCAAGCTCATTGCCTCAATCGGATCTTCGCTCAAAAAATATTCAACATCTTGATCTATCGCAGGCAAACCCGTGATTTTCAAATTTGTTCCGCCCACGCCGTCAATTTTCACGCCCAATTTTTGCAAATAATAGCAAACGTCCAACACCATATAATCATTACTGAGGTTACGCGCGACCGTTACGCCATCGTTCAGCGCTGCTGCCATCAACAAATTCTCTGACGTTGTGTTGCCACGCTCTGTCAAAACGATCGTGCTGGTCGGTTTTTTAGGGATAACTCGCGCCGAATAGTAATCTGTTCCGCACGCAGCGTCAACTCGCAGACCAAACGGTGCGAGCGCTTGCAAATGTGGCTCAACGGTGCGCTTTCCCAGATTACACCCGCCAGAAAACGGAATTTTGAACTCGCGGAACTGATGCAGGAGCGGTCCAAGAAACATCAAAACTGTGCGCGTGCGCTTTGCTGCCGCTACGTCCATTTCCGCCAATTTCAATCGCTTTGGTGGCACAATTTCCAAATCTTTCTCGTCATTTAGCCAGCGCGTTTTTACGCCAATCGAATTTAACACCTCAATAATCCGATTAACTTCCTCGATGCGCGGAACTTGGCGCAATGTGGTTTTTCCTTTGTTTAACAGAGAAGCGCACAATAATCCCATTGCCGCGTTTTTGCTCGTATTAACGGCGATTTTGCCGCGCAATTTTCGCCCGCCGTGAATCCGCAGATTGATTTTTCCCTCGTCATTTACGCTCAAAATCTCGCTATTTAGCACATCCGAAATGCGCGCGATAATCTCCAAGCTGATATTTTGCGCGCCACGTTCAATGCGATTGATCGCCGACTGACTGGTGTTGAGTTTGCTGGCGAGTTCCGCTTGTGTCAGATTATGATTGACTCGCAATTCAGAGATCAATTTGCCGATTTTTTCACGATAATTTTCTTCCATAGCTATGATTTTATATCATGTATGATATAAATGCAATAGGTGTGCGACGTGATATTTTGCACACTCAAAACTAGTAATTTTATGCTAAAATAGTTCCATGATTTACGATCTAATTATTATTGGGGCAGGACCTTCGGCATTGACTGCAGCGATTTATGCGGCGCGCGAAGATATGAAAGTTTTAGTGATTGAAAAAGGCGTGGTTGGCGGACTGATGGCGACGATCGACAATCTCGAAAATTACCCTGGGTTTCCGAATGGCATTGAGGGATTGAAGCTGGCGGAAGATTTTCAAAAGCAAGCCGAGCGTTTCGGCGCGGAAGTAAAAATGTTCACAACTGTGGAAAAAATCAGCAAAACCGACGAAATTTTTACGATTGCGACCGACGACGGCGAATTTCAGGCGAAGACAGTTCTGATTGCGACGGGCAGCACTTACCGCAAGTTGAATATCGCTGGCGAAGAGATGGCGCGTTACTGTGCGACTTGCGACGGGGCGTTTTATCGCGACAAAAAACTGGTGGTGATCGGCGGTGCGAACTCGGCGATCCAAGAGGCAATTTTTCTGACAAAATTCGCTACGCATGTTGATATTTTGGTGCGATCGCATATTAAGGCGACAAAAGTTTTACAGGAAGATCTGAAAGAATATATCAAGAACAATAAAATTAGTGTTCACGAGCGCACGACCCCAGATGAAATAGTTGTCAAAGACGGTCAAGTTATTGCGGTCAAGGCGCACGATACCGACGATGCAAAACAACAGAGCGAATTTGCTTGCGACGGCGTGTTTATCATGGCGGGCGTAACTCCAAACACGGGATTCTTGGACGAATCGGGCGTTGAATTGGACGCGACGGGACATATCAAAACCGACCAAAAACTCATGACGAACGTCAAGGGGATTTTCGCCAGTGGCGACGTGCGATTTGGCGCGACAAAACAGGTGATCGCTGCCACGGGCGAGGGTGCAACCGCCGCCATGTCGATCCGCGAGTTTTTGAGTGAAAAATAGTTGACAAAACGGGTAAAGTTTGCTAAGATGTTGCCAGAAGGTTTTATAAAAAGGAATAGAATGTCAAATAATCCAAATTCAGCGTCGCCAACGTCAAAAAACTCAGAAATAACCCCAGAAGATTTTGAGAAGCTTGTTGATGGTGCTGACGAAGAAGTGAGCCAGCAGATGGGTGCAGCTACATTAAATCTTGCAACGGGAGAAAAGCCAAAAATTCTTGCCTATCAATATGATAAGGTTTTGGAAACAATGAAAGCGCTCGTTGATGATTTTAGCAAAACGAGTTTTTTTGGAAAAGAGAAAAACCTCACTAAAACTGTCGCTGAATTAAAAGGTATTATCAGTAAAACTGTCAATGATATATTGTCGTCGGCAGTGCACGAGGATGATAAAATAACAGACGACGAGATTGAAGTGATCCTTCAAAAATTAGAGGAAGATGGTTTTATTGGCGCTAACAAAGGTAAGTATACTTTTGCTGGAAAAGATGATTTTTATCAATTATATAAAAGCTATAAAATAGACCAAAGTAACACTAAAAGATCACCCGCGCCTGCCAGTGTTGCAGATAGCGTAAAAATTGCCATGTCTAACGATCCTGAGATAACAGCAAAAGTAATAGCTAGTATGTTGAGTGGAGTTGGTAATAATAACGGAAACGGCGAGCAAAATCAGCAAGATTCTCAAAATCCATCAGAGCTACCACAGGACCCTAGTGTAACTCAATGGATAATACCGCCGACGCCACCATCTAGTAATAATGTAGTTCCGCCAGCAACAGTTTTACCACCCGCACCTAATTCAGATAATCACACCGAGAATGGTGGCGATCAGCTTAACGAAGCAGAGAAAAGTCAATTGAAAGATGCGATCGGAAAGGCGGCGGTAAGCTTCCTAAGAAATATTTTTGAAGGTAAATCTACTAGTGTTTCAGAAATTAAAATTGGCAATCTTACTGTTAGCGAAGCAAAAGCTAAACTTGGTGACGAATGGGATAACGATACAGAATTCTTCAAGAAAGCTGGACTGCTTGAATTAAGTAATGAGGCGATTGAGAAGCTAAAAAACTTCTTCAAGGATATTCATTTTAGTGATGAGGAAAATGCAAAACTAGACGCATCAGAAGGGTTAATTGATAAGGAAAATTATACAAATAACGCTGATTCGCTTATTCATGACCTGACGACGGGCGACGGCTACGCGAGAATTATTGGACCAAACGGCAAAAAATTGCGCATGCGAATTGTGGCGACCAAAAACGGCGAAACGAATGTTAATGTTCCAGAAAATCTCGGCGAATTCCAAGGTCGACTTGGTGAAGTTAATAAAGATAATCCACAGCGATTTGCGGCGAACAAAATGTCTAACTTCATTAAATATGGCGCATTGATTTCGCGCAATAACAGCGAGTCAATGGACTATCTGGGTAATTTCCGCAAGGAATTAGATGGTCGTTTATCAACCGAAAAAATCGAAGCAGGTGAAACGCAATTCAGAATTTATGAAAATGACACGCCAACTGGTGATACGTGGAATTATTTTGCAGCCAACAAAATTATACCTGAAGCTGGCAACTTAGAAGCAAGAGCAGCCGCATCCGAAACGGACGAGGGATATGC
>JAISHL010000049.1 GCA_031262565.1 Candidatus Nomurabacteria bacterium
TTGTTCCCAATGCGCGCAATAGATTACGCAATGATTGAGCCGTCGCGCCATGCTTACCGATAACGCGCCCCAAATCCGTCGGCGCAACGATTAACTTCAATAAAATTCCTCGATCGTCAACAACGCGCTCAACCCGAACTTCATCAGGGCTGTCAACGAGCTGCTTGACAACATATTCAATAAACTGTTGTTCCATAATTCTGCCTCCTCATTAATTTACCATCTCAGTATATCAAAAAAATCCGCGTGGCGCAATATAGCTTAAACTAAAAAATACCCCATAGTAACAGGGTATTTTTGCAAAATTCTAAATTATTCAGCTGGCGTTTCAGTAACTTCTTCGGTTGTTGTAGCTTCGGCGACTGGCGCTTCTTCGACAACTTCCTCTTTTGGCTGATTTTTGCGCAATTTTTCAGGATTGCGGATTGCACGCTTTTTGCTAACATTAACATCTTTAACCCATTTTGGCAAAGTGATTTTTGCTTCATTTAGCAATTTTACGACGCGAGGCGTTGGTTGTGCGCCATTTGCCAAATATTTTTCAGTAGCTTCTTTATCTAAGCTGACAGTTTTGGCGTGTGGATCATAACTTCCGATATATGCCACAACGCGACCCGACGATGGGTGACGATTAGATTCCTGAACAGCGACACGATACATTGCGTGTGCCTTACGACCGATGCGATTCAAACGAATAGCGAGCATTTTTCTCCTTATAATTAAATATTTAGACGGTTACGATAATTGTATCGCAAAATCGCACAAAAAGCAAGGGGGTGTTTGTTTTTTCTGATGCGCCGACATTCGTTTTAGCTTTTGCATTTTCGTATGCGCAGTGTTATACTGAATAATAATTTGTAAACAGGGAGGATGCGCTATGAAAAAAATCAATCCAAATCAGTCAATTTATCAGGCATGGGCTGGGGAAAATTTACAAAACGAGGAGCGAAAAAATATCTCGGCGATTGAATATTTTGGTAGCTCGTGGACTTTTGAAGAGACCGACGCTATGATTGATGTTTACGCGCGGGCGTTCAAAAAGCTAAAAATGAGCAAAGGCGCTGGCGTGACGTTTTGCGTGCCGATTGTGCCAGCGACAATGTTTGCGTTCTATGCGCTAGATAAGCTGGGAATTTGCGCGAATTTCGTATCAGACAGCGTATTGAAATCTGATGGTCCGCGATATATTGATGAGCCGAACAGTGAAACTTTGGTGATTCTGGACTCATTTTACGGCAAAGTACGCGCGGCGATTGCCAAGACAAAAGTAAAAAATATTATTATTGTGTCGTTATTTGATGACGCAAAAGACACTGGCGACATCGTGCGACGCGTCAAAAAGGCGAATCCAAAATTCAAAAATATTCCAGCCTTTTTGATCAAAAGTAAGATGGCAAAATCATATCAAACCATCACCGAGCCGAGCAAGCGTATCTCCGACAAAAATTATTACAGCGTTGAGCAATTTACAGCACTGGCGAACGGCGATGATTCCGAAGTCAAAGCGGTCTATAATCCAGATGCAACCTGTGTGATTTTGTATACGGGCGGCTCGACTGGCATACCAAAGGGAATTGAGAAGACAAATGAGCAGTGGAATAATCTAGGCAATATTCATGTAGTTGACCCCGAGATTCGCGGATCATTCATGCCAGGTTCTCGCAATGGATTATTTATTCCTCCAAATCATCCAACGTCATTTCATTTATGGGTAACGCCATGGACTTTTGGCGTAACGCAAGTTTTGCAACCAGTTTACGATAAGAACTCTTTTATTAATGATATAAATATTCTTCAACTAGAAACCGCCATGGCATGCCCAAGTCATTATGCAACAATTCTTAATATTAAAAAAATGCCTGAAAACGCGCTAAAAACCTTAAAATATCCATATACAGGCGGCGAGCCAGTAACTTACGAGCTAGCTAGTGCAATAAATAAAAAATTGAAAAAATTTGACGCACAATATCCATTAATCGTTTGCTACGGCATGAGCGAGACTGGTCCAGTTGCCATGTTTACAATTGGCGAAAAAAATTTGGCAAATAAAGTTGGCAAGCCACTAAGTAGTGTGAAAGCTCGTATAGTTGATGATAATGGTAAAGTTTTAGGCGACAATGAGCGCGGTAATTTGGAGTTAGACGTCCGATCCGCGGGGACGAACATGAAAGGCTATTTCAAAAACCCAGAGTTAACTAGTGAATTCTATACAAAAGACGGCTATGCAAAAACTGGCGACATTGCCATACGTGATGAAAATGGTAATTATGAAGTCTTTGGTCGCTCTACGGACTTTTTTACAGATAGAGAGGGCAAGAAACACTATTTATTTGATATTGAAAATTTAGTTTATAAACATCCAGCAGTCGCAGAAGCCGAGGCTACAAAATTAAAACTCGCTGGCGGCAAGGTGGAAGTTCCAGTTATTCATATTGTCTTAAAATCTAGACATGGACGTAACGCTAAAAAAATATTACATGAGATAGTTGAGCTGTGTGAAAAAAACTTACCACCAGAAGAAATACCCAAGGGGACGCGCTTCATTGAAGCATTCGGCACTAATCCAATATCAACAAAGCGTGATTATCAGTCGTTAAAATATATTGTCGATGGGTATTATACAGCAAAGAATAACCGCACCCACCGAGTAGAATTTTCCGAACAATCTGAACATCCAAAATTAACACCTCACGACAAGCATAATGTAAGGATTCATGAAAAATAATGGATGTTAATCTTAATACACTATTCTTGGGCGTTGCAATTGCCTGCACCTGCATTGCAATATATAATGCAATTACTTACTTTCATAAGTTGCGCTATAATAATTTGCCAAACAAACTATATAAAATATTAGTTTGGTGTAATTTGGCGACTCTAGTTTTAGAAATTGGCTGCGGTATCGCTATTCGCGCATTCGATAATTTTGGACCAAATTGGCTTTGGACTCTTATTTGCAAGCTATATGTCGTTGGACTACTGGCGTTCGTGCTGGCATTCAACTTATATATTTACTCGACAGTTTCTCGCATAAAAAAATCTTTCTGGCGTAAATTGATTATTGGAACAATTACAATTATGATTGCTTTCATTATCTTGTCGATATTTACCAAAGTTGATATTGTCTACAACGGATTAATTGGATACACTCGCAGTATTCCGATCGATTTCTTCTATATTCCAGTCGTATTCATAGTCACGTCCATAGCAATTATTTATTGTTTTGTAAAACGACGTCGTTTATTTAGTAGAAAAATGTCGCCAGTGTTATTTTTTGCCATTTTGTTAACTATCGCTGGCGGTTTACAGGGTATTGATCGCGCTATTTTATTAACTACTCTTGCGGAAACTTTAATTGTTCTCATGATGGCAAACACGATCGAAAATCCAGATCGACAAGTACTCGCAGAAGAAAAGCATGTTAATTACGAATTACGTCGCGTCGATCGCACTAAAGACGAATTCCTCTCCCTAGCATCCCATCAGTTACGCACGCCACTAACTAGCATGCGAGGCTATTCAGCAATGCTACTGGATGGAGACTTTGGTAATCTAACACCAGACCAGACTAA
>JAISHL010000071.1 GCA_031262565.1 Candidatus Nomurabacteria bacterium
CAACTTCTGAAAAACCGCCCGCGATGTTTCGGGATAATTTTTTGCTAGGTATACATCTAATCTCATGGAAACATTTTAGCACGTGCAGTAAAAATACACCACGAATGATTAGTCTTTTGAAAAACGCCGTCAAAGACTGGCACATTTTTCTATTTTAGTTACGCGCTTGTCTAACTGTTCAATTTTCTTGGCGTGCAGGGTGATTTTTGAAAAAGCCATATCGCTATCTTCGGTGCGATTTTCGTTAACAAAATCAATTTTTTCGTTCAACTCGCTAATTTGATTTGACAAGTCCTTGATTGAACGCGAATTATGTAAAATATCTTCGCGCAGGCTAAGTTCGGACTCTTTAATCTCTTTACGTAAATTAAGCTCGGATTCTTTAATTTCTGCACGCAAACTAATCTCAGATTCTTTAATCTCTCGATGAAGTTCATTGTATAGTTCGTTGCTAGAATTTTTAATCTCTTTGCGTAGACTAATCCCAGACTCTTTAATCTCCGCGCGCAAATCACCTGCTATTTTTTGCATGATCTCTTGAATTTGTTGTAAATCTTCTTTTGTTAATGACATTTTGCCCTCCTCGTTTGAATCCATTATACACTAGCTCTCGAAATACTCCACGCCGATCGCTTTGCGGACTTCGTGCAATGTTTGCGCAGCGACAATATTCGCTTTCTTTGATCCCTCGCGCAACATATCGTAAATCGCGGCGGGATTTTTTGCTAATTCGGCGCGCTTTTTGCGAATTAGCGACAAGATTTCATCTAAAACTTCTAACAAATATTTTTTCACAACAACATCACCCAAGCCGCCACGCTGATATTGCTCTTTCAGCTCGGCTACCTTCGCTTGATCTGGCGCGAAAACGTCGAGATATGTAAATACGACATTGCCCTCGATTTTGCCACGGTCGGACACGTGAATATGATCTGGGTCGGTATACATTGACATGACTTTTTTCTTCAAAGTTTCGTAATCGTCAGACAGATAAATGCCGTTGCCAAGACTTTTGCTCATTTTTGCGTTGCCGTCGATGCCTGGTAAACGGCGAGATTTTACATCATTAGGAACTACCGCCTCAGGCTCAATTAAAGTTTTGCCGTAAATTTTATTAAACACACGCACGACTTCATGGGTAATTTCAATCACTGGCAACTGATCTTCACCGACTGGCACAACATTCGCCTTAAATGCCGTAATGTCGGCAGCTTGGGAAATGGGATACATAGCAAAACCAGCTGGCGTACCTTTATAATCCAATGAGTTTTCGACTAGAAGAGGACTATCCCATAGTAATTCCTTTGATTTATCCCACCCTTTTTGCGAAATCTCCGTCTTCACCGTCGGATTACGCAAGACGCGCGACAAACTGACCAAATTCATATAATACATTGTCAGCTCGGACAGTGCAGGAATTTGCGATTGAATAAAAATCGTGGATTTTGCGGGATCAATTCCGACCGCGAGATAATCCAGCGCGACCTCCAAAACGTTTTCGCGCACTTTTGCGGGATTTTTCGCGTTGTCGGTCAGCGCTTGCATGTCGGCGATCATGATATACGAGTTATATTCGCCACTGTTTTGCAATTCAACTCTGTTTTTTAGCGACCCTACAAAATGCCCGAGATGCAATTTTCCCGTCGGGCGGTCGCCTGTTAAGATAACTTTTTTCATAAAACTATTTTAGCATAAAAGCGCATAATTATCGAACAGTCGTTGCCATTTGACTTCACCAGGCGGGGGGGGGTATAATATTAAACGGTAACGATTAAACTTTTAATAATAAAGGAAGGATCTCACAAGATGGAAGAAAACTCCACACAAGAACCAACAAAAGTAAAAAATAGTAATAGCTGGAAAATGACTGGAATTATACTAATCATAGTATCAGTCATTCTAGTCGCTGCAACGGTATTGTTGGCGGTAGGCTACAATGACCAAAAGTCGCAAATTGATGAGCTAAAAAATAAAGTTCAGCAAGTTGAGAAAGATTCAACAACAAATAGCGACGATAACACAGATGATGATTCGGATTCAGCGCAGTCGGATGACGACACTAAACTTTCGACATACACAACAGAAAAGAGTAAACTATCTTTTACCTACCCAAGTAAATGGTCAGTAGAAGGTGAAATCGATGAAATGGAAGAACACTACTACGAAGGAGGTATCGATTTATTTAGTGAAACTGCAACTATAACAACAACAGAGGGATATAAATTAAAGCTATCTGTTTATAATGGAGGCGGCATTGGCGGAGCGTGCGATAAAGCAGACGAGGCATTTTTGCAGATCCATAAAGAGGCGGACGGAAATCTAGATGGTTCGGCAGTTATAAGCTATGTAGACACTTATAATGGAAGATTTGATCTAGTGTTATCCAATCTTTATACTGGTCCATTTGACGAACCAGTTGGATATTGCAGTAGCGGTATCGGTTCGTCTGCCATAGGTTATGTTCGTATTGATAATGATAATCTTGACATAGCTTTCGGTAATGGCGCAAAACAGACCGATCGACCAAGCAACTCTGAATATGCCGACATTGTTAAAGTATTGAGTAGCTTAACTAAGTAGCTTTTAATAGCGTGCAGTAAAAATATTTACACAGCAACTAAAAAAATCGCCAGCATAGAACTGGCGATTTAATTTTTAGACGGTAGTTTACCCTCTCGCGAAGTGTGCAAAAGCGCGGTTCGCCTCTGCCATGCGGTGAGTATCTTCCTTCTTCTTGAATGCTGCGCCAGTCTGATTGACGGCATCAACGATCTCATTTGCTAGGCGCAATTCGTAAGGCATGCCCTTGCGTGCGCGAGCTGATTGAACCAGCCACATGAACGCATAATGCTCTTGGCGATGCCCCTGAATTGGGAATGGAATCTGATAGTTTGCGCCACCGACACGACGAGATTTAACCTCGAAGTTTGGTGAAATGTTGCGCATCGCTGTTTCAAAAACTTCCAATGGATCTTCACTCTTCAACTTCTTTGCAGCAGTTTCAAGCGCAGTATAGACCGACTTTTCAGCGACATGCTTTTTGCCGTCCAACATTGATTTGTTGATCAGGCGCTGAACTAGCACGCTGTTGTATTTGCGATCTGGATTGATCTTCCTTTGTAAGGATTTAGTAACTTTCCGTGGCATTACTTGTCTCCTTTCTTGGCGCCGTATTTACTACGACCCTGTTTGCGATTTTGCACACCCTGTAAGTCAAGCGCGCCGCGCACGATATGATAGCGCACACCTGGCAAATCTGGCACACGACCACCGCGCACCAAGACAACTGCGTGTTCCTGCAAGTTGTGCTTTTCGCCACCGATATATGCCCAAACTTCTTGACCGTTTGTCAAGCGAATACGAGCAACTTTTCGCATAGCCGAGTTTGGTTTCTTAGGTGTTTTCGTTGTCACTTTAATGGCAACACCACGCTTCAAAGGCGCATCTTGCTTGTAAGTGCGAGTTTTGAGCGTATTTTGAATCGTCAAAAGAGCTGGCGATTTCGATTTGTGCACAGCACGCTTGCGTGGCTTGCGCACCAACTGATTGATTGTTGGCATTTTACTCCTCTTAAAATTTATTAACTAATTTAACGTGGTTGCTAACGCCACGAAAACTTGGTTTTAATCTCAGCACAGATAAAAACTTGAAACTCACCAAGCATTATAGCAAAACCGCGACCAAAATGCAAGTATAAATTGACGTAAACGAAATAGTGCGATATAGTAGAACTATAAATTTAATTTAAAGGAAAAATATGAACCCAATGAATCCACAAACACCGCAAATACCAAATGGTCAATTCCCAAATACGCCAAATCCACAATCAATGCAACCGCAGGCACAACCGACGCAATTTCCGCAACAGCCCATTGCGCCGAATCAACCAATGATGCAACCGACTGGTTTCGCGCCAGTTCAACCAGCTCAACCTATTCAACCTGCGCAATTTGCCCAACCGCAACAGCAATTTCAGCAGGCGCAACAATTCCCGTCACCACAATCGCAACCCCAGCAAACAAATCAATATCAAACTTGGAATTCGCCAATGCCGCCAGCTCCGAGTTTTAATGGCAAAGTGAAAGGTAAACAAAACGAGGACTTGTCTGCCTTGCTTGCGCTGATTGTGGGCGGAGCGATGTTTCTATATTTGTTGATAATTATTATTGCTCGACCAAGTCGCATAACGATTTGGTGGTATTTGGCGTTCTTGCCAATTATTCTCGGCATCACGGGTATCAAAAGTCAAAAGCGCAGACCACTTGCTATCGCTGGACTTGCGCTTGGCGTGCTTTCGTTTGTCTTGATTTTTATATTATTCAAAACGATTTATACTATTGATCTTTAAGTTTTACTTACAGATCGCATCTGATAATAGATCGGTTTTTTCGCCGTCAAGCACGATATTGCAAATTGTTTGCAATATTGGCAGATTGAGATTTTTCTCAATTGCAATTTTCTTCACGCCGAGAAGCGCTGTGTAGCCCTCGACAGTTTTTCCTTGAACTTTTATTGCTTCTTCGACAGTTTTTCCCTGTCCGATCAGCTTACCTAACTCTTTATTTCGGCTCAATCCGCCCGCGCAAGTCACGACTGTGTCGCCAATTCCGCACGATAAATAAACGGTTTCATGCTCGCCACCTAGTACAGATTGAAAAACGCCGACTTCTCTGACCCCGCCAGTGATCAAAGCCGTCAGCGCGTCGTCGCCCGCATCAAGTGCCGATAAAATTCCCGCACCAATCGCCAAAATATTTTTGAGCGCGCCACAGACTAATACGCCGCGAACGTCGGTTGTTTGCTCAACTTTGAATCTGTTATTTGAAAAATATTCGCTCAATAAATTCGTCGCTTCACTGGCGCCAGCCACCGTTACGACTGTTGGCAAAAAGTTTGATACTTCGGCTGCATAGCTCGGTCCAGATAGCGCGCAGAGTTTTGCGTCACTGACTTCTTCACGAATAACCTGATCCATAAAATACCCCGTGCCTTGCTCAACGCCTTTGGATGCAATGCATAAAATCTGGCTCGCGTAAAACAGTTTCAGATCTTGCATAGTTGACCGCACGACATTAGATGGCACGGCAATAATGATCAACTCACAATCTTTAACGGATTCTTCCAGATTGTCGCTGACGCTTGTATTGTTCATCAACTTCACATTAGGTAAAACTTTATCATTGCCTCGTTCGCGATCTAGTAACTCTTTCTCTTCGGCGAATTTAGTGTAAAGTGTGACCTTTGCGCCGTTCTTGCTCAAAATTCGCGATAAAGCGATCGAATACGCGCCTGCCCCTAAAATTGTAACTTTTCTCATCTTCCTCCTCAATTTTAATAAGCATTATAACACAAAAAATCTAGCACTCTTGACCTTCGAGTGCTAATTTGCTAGAATTAAAAAGTGATTGTCATTCTGAACTTGTTTCAGAATCTA
>JAISHL010000076.1 GCA_031262565.1 Candidatus Nomurabacteria bacterium
ATTCGCACGCAAGATATGGAAGACGTGGGCGACAATCGACATACAACGTTTTTTGAGATGTTGGGCGATTGGTCGCTTGACGGCTTTGATAAAGCGGAGCAACTGAAATTTTCGTTTGACTTTTTGACGAAAGAATTGGGGCTTGATCCGAATAAAATTTACGTGACGTGTTTTATCGGTGATGAGGAGCATGGTATTCCGCGCGATACAGAGGCGGCGGAAGTTTGGCAAAAGTTGTTTGAAGGCGCTGGCGTTGAGGCGAAGATTGTCGAGATGGGCTCGGCGAAGCACGGCGACGAGCGCGGGATTTTGCCAGGTGAGCGAATATTTTTCTATGACGACAAGGAGAACTGGTGGAGCCGTAACGGTGGCATCGCGACAACTCCAAAGGGTGATCCATGCGGCCCAGACAGTGAGTTTTTCTATGATTTTGGCGAGTCGGCGCATGATCCGAGTTTCGGCAAGGCGCATCCCGCGAGCGACTCGGGGCGGTTTATTGAGATTGGCAACAAAGTTTTCATGCAGTATCGTCGGTTGGAAAACGGTGAATTTGAGGCGTTGGAAAAGGGAAAAATTGACCAAGGCGACGGTTTGAGCCGATTGGCGGCGGCGACGCTTGATACGCCAGATATTTTCAAAACTGATTTATACACGCCGATTATTGCGCGACTAGAAGAAATGTCGGGCAAAAATTATGACAGCAACGCTGCGTCAATGCGTGTGATTGCGGATCATTTAACTGGGGCGACATGGTTGGCCTCGCAAAATCTCGCGCCGTCGAACAAGGAACAGGGTTATATCATGCGCCGGCTAATGCGTCGTGCGATTCGGTTTGCGTTTGATCTCGGCATTGAGCAGAATTTTTTGGAAGAAATCATCCCTGTTATTCTTGACATTTATGCGGCGGATTATCCGCACATAACGACTATGCGCGATACGGTGATCGCGACTTTAGCAAAAGAGGAAAAAGCGTTTCGCCAGACTTTGCGTAAGGGATTGAAGGAATTTGAGCGATTAGTAGATGATTGTCATTCTAATAATTCTCAATGTCATTCTGAACCCCTACATTGTCATTCTGAACTTGTTTCAGAATCTAATGGTAAAAATGACGAGATCCTGAATCAAGTTCAGGATGACAAATTAAAAGCCAACAAGTTGACTGGGAACGAGATTTTTACGCTTTATGATACCTATGGCTTTCCTGTCGAGCTGTCTGTCGAGGAAGCTTTCAAGCGCAATATTCCAGTCAGTGAAAATTGGCGCACGGAATTTGACCAATTGATGCAAAAACAGCGCGAAATGTCGCAAACTGCCGCCAAAGGCACGTTCAAGGGTGGCTTGGGTGGTCAAACTTGGCAACATCGACGTTATCACACGGCAACGCATCTTTTGCAGTCGGCGCTACGTAAGATTTTCGGATCGGATCTGCGCCAACATGGCTCAAATATCACCGAAGAGCGATTGCGTTTTGACTTTAATCTTGATCACAAAATGACCGAAGATGAGATTAAGCGCGCGGAAGATTTGGTGAATGGCTGGATCGAGCAGGATTTGCCGATTTGGTGGCAGGAATATCCGACGGAAACGGCTTTGGAAATGGGCGCGATCGGACCATTTGGCGAGCGTTACGCCGATAAAGTCAGGGTTTATCAGATGGGCGAAGGTGACAAAATGGCGAGTTTGGAAATTTGCGGTGGTCCACACTGCGAACATACGGGGCAATTGGCGGAAACGGGCGATCTGGACAACTCAACTGACGCACCACAAAACAAGCCGATTGACCAAAAGACCGATTTTTCAAAACTGGAAAAACCCGCAAAGTTCAAGATTATCAAAGAAGAATCTTCTTCGGCGGGTATTCGGCGCATTAAGGCGGTCTTGAAATAATCAAAAATGACTGACGCAAAGTTAACGTTCGAGCAAAAATCTCTATCGCGAAGATTTCTAGTCTATAAATTCGTTAAAGATCTCTGGTTTATCGGGGCGATATGGCTGTTTTTCTATCGATTCTTCATGACGGATACTGAGATTGGCTCGCTTGACGCGATTGCGTTTGCGATTGGACTTCTAGTTGAAATTCCGTCTGGGCGCTCGCCGATAAATTTGGGCGGGCGAGAATTGCTAAAATCGGTCTTTTCATTGGCGGAATTAGTATAGCGACTTAAGCTATTGGCGGATTTTGGTTATTTATTAGCTTTTCAAACGGGACTTACGGCGGGGCAATCGTTAATTTCTGGGGCAGATGAAGTACTGTTTTACGAAAAATTAAAATTTAATCGCAACTCTGTAAATTGGCGTAGACTTATGATGCGAGCTGGTCAGGTTTCGTTAGTGGCGCTACTTTCGGCGAATGTGATCGGTGGGTTTATTTTTGGTTTTAATCCTGAATTAACTTGGATATTAAATGGAACAGCATTTATTGTGGCGATGCTGACGATTTGGAATATTAAAGATGAGCCACGAGAAAAACAAAAATCAACGAATCTCTCTTAAAAAAGAGATGCGAACTTATTTTTCGAGCATATCAAAAGGTTTTAAAGAATTTGCAAAACCAAGACTAAGAATTTATATTCCTCTGATAATAACACTTCAAGGTGTATTTTATGCTTACGGAGTTGGAATGCTGCGCTTAATATTTATTAGTCGATTTGGATTTTCGCCGTTTGTAGGTTCGTTAATTATAGCTTCTTGTGGGATTATTTCAATTGGGCTGTTGCATATCTTAAATAAGAAAGCTGATAAGATTTCAGAAAAAGCGATTTTATCATCAATCGGATTTGCCACAATTTTTGCTTTGATTTTTGCTATTTTTGATATTGGTTGGTTTGGATATATTGTAATTCTGATTTTTTTATGTCGGGCATCATATCTTGTATCCTTTTATGAGCGAGATTGTGAATCGCGAGGCAACAGAGAAAAATCGAAGCACAGTCTTGTCGGTCGCGTCGTTTTTGAAGGTTCTGCCATATGTGGCGATTGCTCCGATTATTGGCGCACTTAACACGAGCGATAATTTGTAGATTTTTCTTTTTGCTTGGGCGATTTTAATATGTAGTGCTTGGTTATATTACTTTATCGGCAAACATCGAGATAATAAAATGTCAGTCAAAATCGAAGATTCAGATGAGGCCGATGAGGTATTGAATATCGAGATATAAAAAATTAAAATCAGTTGCTTTTTCTGATCTCAATATGTTATAATCTTTGCATAATCAAATTAAGTGAGGGAGTTTTATGGCAAAAAAAGATTCAAAAGTGATGGGCGAAAAATCAGATAACGCGGAAGGCAAAAAAGCCGCATTGAGCTTGGCGGTTGATCAGATTACGAAATCATTTGGCGCTGGCTCGATTATGACTTTGGGTGACGCATATAAAATCAACGTTGAAACCATTCCATCTGGCACTTTGTCGATGGACTTGGCGCTTGGCGGCGGTTATCCAAAGGGGCGAATCGTTGAGATTTATGGTCCAGAATCGTCTGGCAAAACGACATTGACTTTGCATGCGGTTGCGGAAGTGCAAAAACAGGGCGGCACGGCGGCGTTTATCGACGCGGAGCATGCGCTTGACCCAGCTTATGCGAAGCGTTTGGGTGTTGATACGGCGAATCTTTTGGTTTCACAACCAGATAACGGTGAACAGGCATTAGAAATTGTGGAAACTTTGGTGCGTTCTAACGCGGTTGATATTATCGTGCTTGACTCGGTGGCGGCGCTCGTGCCACAAGCGGAAATTGACGGCGATATGGGTGATTCTTTGCCGGGGTTACAGGCGCGTTTGATGTCGCAAGCACTTCGCAAATTGACGGGAATTATTAACAAATCCAAAGCGACCGTTGTTTTCATTAACCAAATCCGCATGAAAATTGGTGTGATGTTTGGCAACCCAGAAACCACGACAGGTGGTAATGCGTTGAAATTTTACGCGTCGCAACGAATTGATATTCGTCGTATTGGACAGATTAAAACTGGTGAAGATATTATTGGTAACCGCGTGCGTGTCAAGGTTGTCAAGAACAAAATTGCGCCACCTTTCCGCCAAGCTGAATTTGACATTATGTATAATGAGGGAATTTCGACAACGGGCGACGTGTTGGATTTGGCGGCAGAAAATGACATCGTTTCTAAATCTGGTGCGTTTTATAAATATGGCGGCGAAACGATCGGTCAAGGTCGCGAGGCGGCCAAACAATATCTGAAAGATAATCCAGAAAAATTAGCAGAAATCGATTTGGCGGTTCGCGAAAAATTGAAGCCAGTGGAGGAATAAATGACTTTTGATGAATATCAAGCGAAAGCTTTGACGACAAAAATTGCTGATCCTTCCGAAAAGGTTGATCGTGCAGTTTTGGCGCTCGGAATTGCTGGCGAGGCTGGCGAAGTTGCGGATAAATACAAGAAAATCCTCGGATATTTTGGTGGAGAAATGACTGATGCCGACCGTGACGCTTTGGGCAAAGAAATTGGCGACGTGCTATGGTATTTGGCGACTTTTGCCGACAGTATCGGACTAAAATTAGATGATTTAGCGGTGCAAAATTT
>JAISHL010000039.1 GCA_031262565.1 Candidatus Nomurabacteria bacterium
TAGTTTTGTCGTCGTGGCGATCCAGTAGTTTTGTCATCCTGAACTCGTTTCAGGATCTCCGTTATTCTTGTGTTATAGATTCCGAAACAAGTTCGGAATGACAATAATTGCTAGATTGCCACGACGCTACGCTCCTCGCAATGACAAATTACTGTTTGTTGACGGTAACGCTAAAATAACCTATAATATAATCATGAAGGAAATTACGCCAACTAAAAATAACTTGGTATTCGTGAAAGATGAAAATACCCAAGCTTTCCGTGAGCATATTTTGCAACGAGCCGAGGAAGCTAAAAAATCTGAAAATCGGCTGCCCTTGAGTGCATTAAAAAAGCGGTTAGCAAAGTATAATCAGAAAATTCATGCGTAAATATTCAGTCCGCATCACTCCGTCGGCAATTGAAGATATTGAGATGATTGCTGAATTCTATATGGAATTAGTTGATGAAGACTCAGCTGCTAGGTTTACGGAAGACGTAATTGCCACCGTTGAAAGCTTAGATACTTTTCCAGAAGGAAACGCTTACTTTAATGAAGTATACGGTTTGCGACGAGTGAGACTAAAACATCACAAGGTCAGTGTTGTTTATTTGGTGGATAATGGTGTATATGAGGTGGTTGCTTTCAGTGTGTTTCATAGTTCCGCCGAGCCGAATAAATATACGCAACGAATAGTTGAGCGATTGAGAGAATTGTAGGGGTTGGGCGAGATTGCTCGTATTATTTGTCATCCTGAACTCGTTTCAGGATCTACCTTATAATGTCATTATCGGATTTATTCCGATAATCCAGTTATAGGGCTAGATTACCCGAACAAGTCGGGTAATGACGAGTTGTATTATATTATAGATCCTGAAACGAGTTCAGGATGACAAGTATATATAGAGAAAGTCATAAAACTAGCTCATGATGACATTATAAACTAGTTTGTTTCGCATTGCTCGCAATGACAGGCAAGAGAATATGACAATAAACAATTAAGTTCAAGATAACTTTACCAACCCAAAATTATCTATCATCCTTCCTTTTGTTAACTTTAATTCTATTGTCATTACGTAAGTATTGTAACATAAGTTGGTAAAGGTCATTATGACGGTTATTAAACCTCCATTCACATTCTTTTAGATGTAGGTTAAAGTATTCTGAACGTAACCCTCTGAACTTGCTTAATCTAACCTTAGCAACTCCCCAGAAGTTCTCAATGCCATTGATGTGGTTCTTTGGGTTATGCTCGGATACAAACTCATTATTGCCATGGTTAACCCGGTAGTGGCGTTTATAGCCCCAATCGACCAAGCCATCATAGACTTTGAACCCATCGGAATAAATAGTTGAATTACCACTAATCCTATCTGTAATGATCTGTTTTAGGGTAACCCTTGTTACATTTGGGACTATTTGAGTATAGACTCTTGATACGCCGTCATCACCTATTCGTTTAAGTAATCCGAATACAATAATCTTCTTCCCAGCACCACGTCCTCTAACACCACGAACTCGTTTAGGTCCGAAGTAACTTTCGTCAATCTCTACTTCACCTTTTAGTGGAGTTTCAAGCTCAGAATTTATCGCTATAAGGTTTCTAAAATGATGAAATAGTTTATTGATTGATGGACGACTAATGTCAGTTTCTAATGATGTCTGCTTAGCGTTGTAGTCTCGGCAAAAGCACCTCACAACTTGCCTAATTTTCTTATTAGAAATATGGGAACGTTCTATATACCTATTTTTCATCTGTTATATTGTAGCAGATTTGAGGGGGAAGTTATCTTGAACCAGCAATTAAGTATATGCTATAATATCCATATGAATCAAGCTTTTATAGATGGTCAAAATTTAACTTATGGCACTGAAAATGCGAAAAAGCCATGAAAAGTGGACTTAATTCGTTTTCGCAATTATCTTAAAGACAAATACAAAGTAGAAGAAGCCTATTATTTTGTCGGGTCATATATTCCAAAACATGAGCCACTATACTCATTTCTTCAAAAAGCTGGATATATCTTAATCTTCCGCGAGCATTCAGAATCGGTTACCAGCAAGAAAAAGGGGAATGTTGATACTGATATTGTCTTTTTGATTATGAAGAAGTTAGTCAAAAAGGAAAGTTTTGACAAAATAATACTTGTTTCTGGCGATGGTGATTATTGGCGAATGGTTGACTTTTTGATAGAAGAAAAGAAGTTTGGCAAACTACTTGCGCCGAGTAAATAGTCTATTTCTTCTTTACATAAACTCCGCACGCCAGATAGTTTTAGGGATTATTTAGATAATGAACCCGTAAAACGCAAGATTGAATTTAAGAAAAAGCGTTAAGATACTCTTTGTGGATGAATTATCTTTATCCTGCCCGCAAAAATAATACGTTTGTCTGCTTTTTTATTAGGGTATCAAAAAAGCAGGTTCGCCTTAGGTATTTCTCCGTTCGGTGCATCCCTGCGTTGTGATGTATTTACATTGTAGCAAACATAAGTTGAAAAGTCAACGATTTAATAAGTTAGATTTTACTCATATCGCAACGCTTCGATCGGGTCTTTTTTTGCGGCGCGACGAGCAGGTAATGTTCCTGCCAAAAATGCAATCAACATGATAATCGCGATTAGCACAACTATCTGGACAATATCAAACTGAATCAAGTTAAAACCAGGTAGATCTTTTAGAAACGTATTAAGCGCCAACGGGTTAATTATTGCACGAGCGATAAATGCCAGTCCAATTCCAATAGCGGCGCCCCAGAAACCCAGCGTAATCGCTTCTAAACTAAACATTGCAAAAATCTTTCCACGCCCCAGCCCCATTGCTTTCATGAGTCCAATTTCGCGTGTGCGCTCCTGAACTGCCATAAATAGCGTGTTTATAATTCCGATTGACGCTGCAATAAGCGCCACCACGCCAAAGATCGTGAAGACCAAAATAATCGCGTCAAGAAAACTTTTCATCATGCCAATCTGATCGTCAAGTGTCATACCAGTAAAACCAGCCTCATCTAATCGTTTTTTGAGTTCAGAAATCTGCTCGTCGCTGTAATTTTCATCAAACTCCGCCGTAGCCATGTAATGTCCGATCATTTCAGCTGGAACTCCCGCTCGCGCGACAGTAAGCATCTCTTGATTAAAGCTCTCGCTGATCCATTCGCGATTCGTTGTCATGAAACTCGGTGCTTGCACGCCAACGATAGTCGCCTCAACATCAGTAATCTCGCCAGTCACTGCATTTTTCACGCCGACTTTAATATTCTTGCCGATCGCGTCATCATTATTTGCAAAACCAAACGCACGCACATATTTTTCTTCCAAGGTGATCTCTGACTCATCTGCGTCCGCGTTAACTTGTCGCCCAGCTAATACCTCAATATTAACCTGATTACTCGTCAGTGGAGATAGCGTTGCAATCTTCCATTTTTTACCGCTCGCGTCAACAAAATATTCCGCATTACTAGCTGCACTCTCGTAAAGCTTTACGGATTTTATTCCTTCAATTTCGCGAATTTTATCCATATCTTCTTCGGTCAAGCTGTCTAAATTAGCTAGGCTTTTGCTTGGATCGTATTCTGAAACTTCATCAGAGCTTCCGCCCATCATATCCATAATCACGTCACTGGTTGCTTTTGGCATAATCTCCATATAGCCCTCACCGCCAGCGCTCGCCACCTGAGAGTCAATATATTGATTAACGCCAGTGCGGATTCCAGAGGTGGCGATAATCGTAAAGCTGCCAATGAAAATCGCCAAAATCGTCAGAAAAGTGCGCCCTTTATTTCGCAAAAGGTTGCTGTTTGCGCTCTTCAAAATATCTAAAAATTTCATTATTTTTCTCCTTTCGTTGTCGTGCTTTGCGCGGAATCGCTCTCGATTTTGCCGTCTTTAATATGGATTTGGCGACTGCACTTTTGTGCCAATTCGGAGTCGTGCGTGACGATAATCAGCGTGATTCCTTTTTCGTTTAGTCCAAAAAGTAAATCTTCAACTTTTTGCCCCGTCACCGAATCGAGATTTCCAGTCGGCTCGTCAGCGAATAAAATACTTGGATTATTGACGATTGCGCGCGCAATACAAACTCGCTGCTTCTGTCCGCCAGATAAATCGTTCGCTTTTTGCTTGTATTTATCAGTAAGTTCTACGATTTTTAAGGCTTCCATGGCGCGTTTTTTGCGCTGGCGGAATGAAACACCCGCAATTTTTAGCGGCAACATCACATTATTCAAGACCGAATCGCGCGGATTCATGAAAAACTGCTGGAATACGAAACCAAATTTATGATTGCGCAACTTGTTGATTTTACTCTGGCGCAATTTTGTTGAATCTTTGCCTTCAACTTTAACTGTGCCGCTCGTTGGTTTATCGAGTAGTGCCAAAATATGCATCAGTGTTGATTTTCCTGAGCCAGATTTGCCGATGATAGCGACCGATTCGCCACGCTTTATATCAAAATCAATCCCGTCCAGCGCGACAAATGTCGACGACTTTTTGCCGTAAACTTTATGCACATTTTGCACCTTAATAACAGATTCCCGTTCGTTCATTTTTGTCCTCCTAATTATCTAAACAACTCTATTTTATCACAACATGAGCGAATTATCAATGCGACTTTTGCGC
>JAISHL010000029.1 GCA_031262565.1 Candidatus Nomurabacteria bacterium
TCCAGCTTATCGGCGTTTTCTACAAGTTTTTTCAGCAGGTCATAGTTCGCCTGTTCGAGGATTTTGTCCTCAACTCGCTGTTTTAATTGTTCCAAAATCTCGTCTTTACCTTTGTATTCGGTCATTGCTCCTCCTTCTATCTAAGATATAACATAAATTATATCACACCAGAAGTAATCTTGGATGTATTTGTTCATGTAATTTTATAAATCGCGTCGCCTAATAAAATACCCCCGAACATTTTCATGAACAGGGGATTTTGAGTAAAAATTAATTCTGGTGCCCGAGAGAGGACTTGAACCTCCACGCCTTGCGGCATATGCTCCTAAGGCATACGTGTATACCAATTTCACCACTCGGGCTTGCTGAAACATTTTATCACATTTTTTTGATAAAACAAAAAAGTAGAGAGATGATATGACCTGTATTTTCGAGGTTAATCTTCTATCTTGCGATAAATCACTAATCTCGCTTCTCCGTAACTACGATTGTCCACCACAACAACTCCATTAGGTTCAGGTATAATCTCTCTACCTGACAACGATAATATCATAAGCCCATTTTTACGTAAAGCCCCCAACAAGCGAAAAACTGTGGAAAAATGCGGATTATTGTATGGCGGATCAGCAAAAACTAGGTCAAATTTTGCAGTTTTATCAGAGGTAATCCACGCATCAATGCTTGCTTTTATAAGCTTGGTTTGTTCCGAAATATTTAATGTTGTAATATTATCAACGATAACTTTTTGCGCAAGTTTGTCGCGTTCCAAAAAAACCACAGACTTCGCGCCACGGCTCAACGCTTCAATTCCCACTGCCCCAGTTCCAGCGAAAGCGTCCAAAACTTCTGCGTCCTCCAAAACTCCGCGTGATTCTAAACTCGAAAATAATCCAGAGCGCACTCTGTCGCCCATGGGATGAGTTGCCCGCCCGACATCCGCCGAGATGAATCGTCCGCCAAATTTGCCGCTAATTATTCGTAAACGCATGCAAATATTTTAGCAGAAAACGGCATTTTACAGAATTTTAATTTTTATGATAAAATGGTTAGCATGAGCAAGATAGCAGATTATCTAGGGGAGAGGTTGACTGGCGAGGTCGCAGCCGACGTGGCGACGAGAGAAAATTTTTCGACAGACGGCAGTATTTTTAAGGTAACGCCACAGCTGGTGGTTTATCCGCGAACGACCAACGATATACGAAAAGTCGTGCGTTTTAGTTGGCGACTGGCGGAGCGCGGACAAGCTTTTCCGATTACGGCGCGCGGCTTTGGCACTGATCCAACTGGGGCGGCGATTGGTTCTGGCGCGATTTTGTCTTTCGCGAGCCACATGTCGCGCATTTTGGAGTTGGACGTAAAGTCGCAAATGGTGCGCGTGCAGCCGGGGTTAAATATCAACGTTTTACAAGAGGCGCTGGCGACGCACGGTTTATTCTTACCCGTCAAGCCATCTGAAAAATTTGCAACAATTGGTGGCATGTTGGCGCAGAATATTTCTGGTTCAAAATATGCAAAATATGGCTCAATGTTAGATCAAGTGGATCGCATTGAAGTAGTTTTGGCGAACGGCGAGGTGATCCAAACTGGTCGCGTAAATAAGCGCGAGTTGAGCATGAAAAAAGGTTTACAAACCATGGAGGGCGAAATTTATCGCGCGCTTGACGCGTTGATTGATGAAAATATTGACTCGATTGACATGTTCGGCAGATCGTCCGACGTTTTGAATCGCGCTGGCTTCCCTATTCATCTTGTCAAAGGCTCTGACGGTTCGTTTGATTTAACTCCGCTGATTGTCGGCGCGCAAGGCACGCTTGGTATTATCAATCAGGCGATTTTACAACTGATTCAACATCCGACCGAGATAACCATGGTCGCTGCGACTTTGACTCACGATCAAGCCACGACTGAAATTATTGAAAAAATTACCGATCTCGATCCGTCGGAATTTAGGTTTATTGACGGCGACACTCTGAATTTGATCAAGAAAATTAACGGCGACACGAGATGGTGGAAAGATACTTCAAAAAATGAATCTGCCGCGCTGATTTTCATGGAGTTTGATGACAAACATCAGGCGCGCAGTATTAAGAAGTTGACTAAGCTATTTGAAACGATTGGTTTGACTAACTTTGAGATCGCCACGAATTACGAAGAGCAAGAGCGGTTGCGCTCGATACGCGACAGCGTGAACGCGGTCAGCGGTTTTGAGGAGCGTGGCACGGCGGCTTTGCCGATTGCGTCCAATATGTCGGTCGCACCATCGCGAGTTTTTGAATTTGCGGTCGAGGCGCGAAAAGTTTTGTCACACAATCATATAGATGGCGGCATTTGGGGAGATTTGGGCTCGGGCGTGATAACTGTCAAGCCTCTGATAAACTTGGCAAATCTTGGTCAGCGCCAAACGGTTTTCAAATTTATACGTGAAATGCACGAAAAAGTCATTGAATTTAATGGCTCAATCAGTGGCGAATTTGGCGACGGCCGATTGAATGCGCCGTTTGCGGTCGAGCAATATGGCAACTCAATGTTGGAAATTTTCACGAAGATCAAGAATATTTTTGATCCGTATAATATGTTAAATCCTAACGTAAAAATCGGCACCACGCGCGACGATCTGCTGAAAAATATGCGCCAAGAATACAGCGCGAACAAGATAGTGTTTTAGAAAATTTATAAATTGTCGTTGCGAGGTGTTTTTATCGCCGCGGTTTTGTCATTGCGAGCAAAAGCGAAGCAATCTAGTGATTTTGTCATTGCGAGACGATTTATCGTCGTGGCGATCCAGCTGTATTGTCATCCTGAACTCGTTTCAGGATCTACATTATTCTTACATATTATATATAGATTCCGAAACAAGTTCGGAATGACAAATATAAAAATAGACCCTGGATTAAATTCATGGTGACAAATCTGTAATTCAGAACAATAAACATAACAAAAAAACCGCCATCTTGTAGTGGCGGTTCATATTCGGCATTCAAAACTTTTACTGTTCAGTCCAGCGTTTTTGCGCTTCTTTAATAACTGCCTTCGCCTCGTCGATATCACCGAAGTGATCAACTACTGTCGTGCCTGGTTTTTTCAAATCTTTATAGTGATTAAAATGAAATTCAATCTGTTTCAACGTTGCCGCTGGAATATCGGACAAAGTCTTAATCGCATTGCCAGTTTCACGATCATCGACAGGAACAACAATAATTTTATCGTCAACTTCGCCATCATCAGTAAATTTCATTA
>JAISHL010000083.1 GCA_031262565.1 Candidatus Nomurabacteria bacterium
GTAGTTGGCGGTCTTGGAGAAAATTACGATCCAGTTTTTGATACGGTTGTTCACCGAGGTGATGTGTCGGGTGTTCACGCTGGCGGAATTATTGCAGGCGCTAGAACTGCCGAGATGAATAAAGTGGCTCAAATTGGCAATGTTACAGGAACTGGTCATGCGGTTGGCGGCTTGGTTGCGAGTGTCGTTAAACTAAATATCAACGAAGGTATGGCGATGGGTGACGTAACTGTCGACACTACTACTGGCGATTACTTTGCGGCAACTTATGCTGGTGGTTTGGTCGGTGGAAATATGAGTAGCATATATACAGTATGTAGTCCAGCGTGGCCTGCAACTACTTGTCCTACATTTACCGAATCGAACTCAGTCACATACAATAACGACATAGACTACAACATCTCCAACTCATGGTTCGGTGGTCACATTAACGCCACAGCTTCCGAGTTCGCTTTCTCTGGCGGTTTAGTCGGCGCAGCTACTGATCATAAAGACGAGTCAAATCTTGGTCAAATCACCATAGACAATTCCTATGTCGTTGGCACAAATAACGCCACTGGTGGTAGTGATTACGTTTATGAAGGTAGCGTTGTAGGTTATTCAATAAATGACTCTGACCTTAATGAAATATACGTTGACTTACAAGAGCTAGACGAAGGTCGTTGCGCTATTGCCAACCAAGGAACTTGCGTTGCAACTCCTGCTATTGGAGAAGATAGCTATCATAATGGCGTAATTAACTTGAAGACTATGAACATGACGGGTAGTAGTAAGGGGATTTATGGCTACACTGGCGATACGATGTTCTATCGTGGCGACGAGTTCAGTTTGACGAAAGATCGAGCTGATAGCAACGTTGAATTTGTTGTAACAGAGGAAGATACTTGGCGTATTCCAGATGAGAAGATAGATAGTAAATTAGATGTGGAAGTTCCACAAAATGACGAGGAGCGACCGTTTAATCTGATGAGCAGTATCATGGAATTTGTCTGGGGACCAAAAAATACTTACGCCGAGAAAATCACCGAGTTCTATAAAGTTGACACATTCTATCCACGACTTGCTTGGATTGACGAGGGATTAAAAGCGCAGCCAGTTGCTGAATTGAGTCGTGAAATTAATCCAACGCCAGTAGAGCCAGATATACCTAACGTGCCAAACACGGGCATTCTGACGGCTATCAGCGGATTCGGCGCGATCGCACTCGCAGCAATTGCCTTCCTGATAATCAAGCGCAGGAAAAATCAAAAAGCAGAAGAACTATCTGAATTAGACTAACGACTAAGCTACATCAATTGGCGCTAATAGTTGTCAATTGATGTAGTATGATGATATACTATTAAAATGAAAAAGAAGTTTTTTGGGGTAGTGGTTGCGATCTTAGCTTCCGCGTCGATTATTACATATCTGGTTTGGCGAATTGGGTTTACTCTGCCAAATAATGTCAACACTGTTTCGCTGGTTTTTGCGATAATTCTCATCGTATTTGAAGTTGCCTGCGCGATCGAGCTGTTTATATATTATCGTCACGTAATTTCGATTCAAGAACCAAAAAAGCCAAAGGTGAATAAAAAGGATTTTCCAGAGGTTGACGTGCTGGTGCCGACATTGGACGAGTCGATTGAAATTTTACAGGAAATGGCAGAAGCTTGCACGAAAATGGAATATCCTGACCATAAAAAAGTCCACATTTTTCTTTTAGACGACAGTAATCGCAAAGATGTGGCGAAGCTGGCGAAGAAGTTGAAAATTGGCTATATTGCGCGTCGCGATCATGTAAATGCGAAAGCTGGCAATCTTAATCACGCGCTAACTAAGACGAAGTCGCCGCTGGTTGCGATTTTTGACGCTGACATGATTCCGTCGGAGAAGTTTTTGATGGAAACCGTGCCATATTTTATGAGCAAAGAAAAAATCGGTTTCATCCAAACGCCGCAGATGTTTTATGAGCCAGACATGTTTCAGTTCAATCTTTACGCTGAAAATACCATGCCAAATGAACACGAATATTTTTATCGCGTTGTTCAGCCGAGTAAAAATAAAAGTAACTCCGTGATTTTCTGTGGCACAAATGCGGTAATTTCGCGCGACAGCTTGGATGAAGTCGGCGGTTTTTCGACGCGTTCAATCACCGAGGATTTTGCGACTGGCGTAGAAATTCAGAGCAAGGGCTATAAATGTCTGGCGATTAGCACGCCGTTGGCTTGGGGCTTACCGCCACATAATTTGCAAAACTTATTCTCGCAGCGAGTGCGTTGGGCGCGTGGCAATATTCAATCTGGTCGCAGGGAAAACGTCGTGTTTCGGCGCGGATTGTCATTGTGGCAACGAATCAATTATTTCTCCGCGGTCATGAGCTGGTTCTTTCCAGTTAAACAATTGATTTTTCTTGCCGCGCCAGTGCTATTTGCGGTGTTCGGTATTGTTTTTGTAAAATGCACACTGACAGACGTGCTGATTTTTTGGCTTCCGATGTATGTTTTGTCTAATTTTTCAATCTGGTATTTCTCGAAGAAAATGCGCAAAACCAAATGGACGCGACTTTATGAAACGATTTTTGCACCAGCGCTATTTTTGCCAGTTTTGATGGAAATGTTTGGCATGACCTATGATAACTTCGCCGTGACAGATAAAAAGCGTCGTAGTGCTGAGAACAAAGATAGCGCGATGTATAAAGTTGGCTATGCGTTGCCGTTCTTTATCGCGTTGGTGCTGACGGGATTTGGTATTTACAATATTATCATCAGTATTAACGACGGCTCGGTTAATCACTATGTCGTGTTGTTCTGGTTGTTGCTCAACGTTTACTAT
>JAISHL010000020.1 GCA_031262565.1 Candidatus Nomurabacteria bacterium
ATTGTAGATTTCCAGAGTGATGCGGTTGATGTAGCCGGGGTCAATCCAGCCTGCGTCAAAACAAATCGCCACACCGTTGCGTCCCCAGCTTGATCGTGATCGGATTTCGCAAGCGCCACCACTCGCCCGAATCCCGACAAACTCATGCGTATGCGCCAAAATTCGCTCACCTGGTTGCAAATCGATCATAGGATGATCCTTTGGAATATTTTTGAATAACTCAACGCCATGATCTTTACACCATTTTTCGTGCGATTCGGCTTCTAATGGACCTTTGAAATAGCGCGCCACCTCTGCTGGATCGAATGGATTATAAACGCGATCCTCATCTCGCGCCTCTTGACGGTAAAAATAATAGCCCAGCGTAATGTCTAAACTCGCCTCTGCTACGTGCGCCGAATCAAACGGCTCGCAAACAATCTCACCGTCTTTAATTGCTGTCAAAATATCCGTGTTTGAATATACTCCCATAAATCTCCTTCTACTTGCTAAAATTTTAGCATAATGTAATAATGGACGCAAATTAAAGGAGGGGTTTATGAAAGTTTTTTGTTACGACGAGTTCTCGCCAGAGGATACCGCAATGATGCAAGCACTCTATTCGCGTAGTGCGAAAAGTGTAGTTGAACATGTTGAGAAGGTCAAAAAAACTGGCTCTGGTAAATTCATGGAGAGTTTTTATGTCGGCTATGGTCATAATTCAATTGCGGATTGCGGTTCGACGACTATTTTTATCGAAAATGTGTCAACATTTGTAACTAAGGCATTTCAGGCGCATAATCTATATTCTGGTCAAGAAACTAGCACTCGCTATATTGACATGTCAAAACAAGCGATTAGTGATCCAGTCGGCACGAAAGAATCAAAAAAAATCCTCGATAATTGGATGGATTTTTATTTGGGCGCTCAGGAGCGTGTGCGTGATCATATTCGCCAACAGTTTCCGCGCAGCGAAGATGAGGATGAAAAAATGTATGATAAAGCCGTGGCGGCGCGCTCTTTTGATATTTTGCGCGGATTTTTGCCGGGCGGAATTAACACGCAATTTTCATGGCACACTAATCTGCGTCAAGCGCATGATTCATTGGACATTTTATTGCATCATCCATTGCAAGAAGTTCGCGATACTGCCACTGAGGTTTTGAGTGTGTTGAAATCAAAATATGCCAACAGTTTTTCTCATAAAATTCATCAGGATTCAGAGGGCTACCGTGAGTTTTGTGGGGCTAATTATACTTATTATCATAATCCGAAGTCACCAGATTTTACTATGACGACCGATATTTCAGAGCAGGATGTCGAGAAATATCACGATTTATTTGCAAAACGTCCAATCAAAACTAATTTGCCACAGTGGTTGTTGGAATTAGGCCTCGCAACATTTGATCTAAAACTCGATTTTGGATCATTCCGCGACTTACAGCGTCATCGTAACGGAGTATGCCGTATGCCGTTACTTACTACGGAGCTTGGCTTTAATGATTGGTATTTGAGTCAATTGCCAGATGACGTTAAGAAAGAGGCATTGGATTTAATTAAGAAACAGACAGTGGCGATTGCAAAATTAAAATGCACCGACGCTGAACAGCAATATTATGTAGCTATGGGATTCAATATATCATGTCGTGTATCGTATGGATTGCCAGCGGCGATTTATACGATTGAAATGCGATCAGGACGCACGGTTCATCCGTCATTGCGATTGATTGCGCATCAAATGAGTCGCGCAATTGAGGCAAAATTCCCTGCTATTGTGACGCACGCGGACTATTCCGCTGACGATTGGGATGTTCGTCGTGGTGCGCAAGATATTGTCGAAAAATAATTACCTAAACCTGATAATTATTCAATGAGAACTCAATACTTTCGGTAAAGATATTTTTATAATAGTAAAAATCGTGTTGCTCGTCGATTAGAATAATTGACTTTTTGTATTCAATCTCGTCGATATTACGATAAGAGATTGGCGCGATACTAAATGCTAATAAAATCGCGTTAGCCACCATGCGTGCAGTTCGTTTATTGCCGTCGCCGAATGGCTGTAGGTATGCAATTAACCCACTAATTACTAGTGCCTTCTCGATAGGATTAGTTTTTTGATTAGTTATTGTGATAGCTCGCTCCAAATTTTCTTTTAATGAAAACTGATTATCTAACGGTTTATAATTCGTGCCAGAAATACCCACGGCATGTTTTCTGATTCCCGTATCAATATCTAATCCGCGAACTAAGCTTTGATGTATATTTAATATGTCGGATAAGTTTAGTTGCTTAAATGATACAAGATTATCCATAATAATATCAAAAGTCGTTTTATGATTTAGGATCATTATTGCCTCCATCTCAGTTTTTCCATCAACTCGCTTGGCATTTTTGATCAATTGTTCTGTTTCCAGCAGTGAATATGTATTACCCTCAATAGCCGATGATTTATAAGCCAAGTCGATCACAAATCGTTCCAATTCGCGTGCGTGAATGTCAAGTGGTAGATCGCTGACTTTTTTGCGATACTCGGTAATTTTGTGATTCAACCTGCTATTTGCGATTAATTCCGTCCGAGAAATTTTATCAAAAAACTCGGAGTTTGGTTCATTGATTAGAGTTCTGTTATCTTGTGCGGTGGAAAAATAAATATTAGTATCAACTGGAGTTAATAGTGTATTTGTCAGATAGTAAGTAGTCGACGGACCAGAATTATTACTGCTAATAAGCCCAGCCTCTTTTAGCGCGTTGAGATCGCGCACGATTGTGTCGCGCGACATATCGTATATTTTAGTTATAGAGTTCTCAATTTCACTAGTTAAAATAGGTTTATTTGCACCAGATATTATTTTTAGTATCGCTTCTTGGCGTTTTGTAAGATTTTCCATTATGCGTCGATTATATCACATTCAACGCAAAATGCGACGAATATTGATGTATGTGCGTCGCATTTTTTATGGTAAGAGTTCAGCCTTACGCGTTCTTGACTTTTATGCCAGGACCCATAGTTGTAGAAACTACGGTCGACAAGATGTAAGAACCCTTGATTGATGCTGGTTTAGCGGCGTTCAAGCTCGTCATGAAAACGTTGGCGTTTTGCTCTAGTTTTTCTGCACCGAATGAAACTTTACCGATACCGACATGGACGATCGACTGTTTGTCGACGCGATATTCGATTTTACCAGCTTTGGATTCTTTCACGGCTTGGGCTGGATTGGTTGAAACTGTGCCAGCTTTTGGATTTGGCATTAAACCGCGTGGTCCGAGCAAACGTGCATATTTACCAAGTTTTGGCATCAATTGCGGTGTCGCGATCAAGATGTCGAAAGCAATATCTTCTTTGTCGAGCATTGCGATAATTTCGGCTTCACCTGCGATATCTGCGCCAGCTTTTGTAGCGGCTTCAACGTCAGATTCTGGAACGAAAGCGGCGACGCGGACGGTTTTGCCTGTGCCGTTTGGTAATGAAACTGTTGCACGAATGTTTTGATCGGCTTGTTTTGGATCAACGCC
>JAISHL010000063.1 GCA_031262565.1 Candidatus Nomurabacteria bacterium
TCCATAGCTGGGGACTCCTCTGACATGGCGGTACTTTCCTCGTCAAGATCGTTGATATTATTTTGTTCGATGGGTTGACTTTGCTCTGGTTGTATCTCTAGTTCGGCAATCTGTTGTGTTTCAGATTGGACTTCAGGCGCTGCTGTTTCAATTGGCTTCGAACCTTGAGCAGGATTATTTTGCACCGGTGCGAAAGGATCATTAGCGTTGTCCGGGCGCCAAAAGTTGCCGTTACCACCCTCATTATTCATAAACAAATTATATCACATCGCAAAATCTATTGGCAAGTGCCAAGCAATCTGCTACAATCAGCATGTCATTAAACAAGGAGGGATTTATGGCGAATTCAGGGAAGACCCCGATTTCGAGCGGTACAGACAAATTAGTAAAAAAAATGGGCTTGTCACAATTGTTTTTGGTGACGATCCACGTAATTTCCGTGGCTGTCGCTGCGCAGGTTGCGATTGCCGCAGTCGTGTCATCAATTTTTGCCCTAACAACCGGTGGTGAAGTTGGTGGAGTTATGGCGTTTGTGCCATTCGCCGCGTCATTCGTCGCATCAGTATTGATATTGACGGCGGTGTGCACAGCGAAGAAAATCACTGATAAAGAAACGTTGAAAAAAGGCTATAGCATCGCGGCGGCCATTTTGACGCTTGATGTTATTGTGGCTTTAATTATGGCGATCGCCGTGATTCCATTCGCGCTGTTCGCGATCGGCGTGGGCGGTTCATTCCAGAAAGTTTTGTGGCTCAACACATTCTTACCACTTTTGGGTTCGGCAGCTGTCGCGGCGGCCGTTTTGGTTATCGTCAAAAAACTTAAAGACGGAATGGCTAAGATTTTGCCGATCCTAAATTACATCGTTCTGGGCGTTTCAGCCGTTGCTTTAGTGTTATCAATTATCGCAGCTTTTGTTGGTTTTTACGCTAAAGATCGTTGTGAAAGCTACAATAATTTTGATAGTTATTCTGAATACATTGATGAATGTTTGAATATATAAAAATTAAATAGTTAAAAAAGAGGTCTCATGCGAGGCCTCTTTTCATTTTACAATCTGGCGGAGGAGGGGAGATTCGAACTCCCGCGCCAGCTTTCGCCGACCTACAGATTTAGCAAACCCGCCCCTTCAGCCACTTGGGTACTCCTCCATGTTTAATGGTGGTGCTCAAATTACCTAGCTATTTTAGCAAACATTTTTTGTAAAGTCTACTAGCTTGTCGAGACTGGGTGATATATGTTATAATTGTCGGTGGAAGGTTGACCGAGTGGTTTATGGTGCTTGTCTTGAAAACAAGTGTGTCAGAAATGGCACCGGCGGTTCGAATCCGCCACCTTCCGCCAGAAAAGTTGCAAGCAACATGCGACGCCTATGATATTATGATTGAGAAGTTAATGAAGTGGTCAGATAATAGACCGCAACCAAAGGGTCTTTCCGAGGAAGATGTGATTGCTATTTCAGAATATTTTAAGAGCAATTTTAATTATTCTTTGCCTGAGGGGTATACAGAGTTCCTTGAAAAGATGAATGGTTTTTCGTTTGACGGCTATACTATTTTTTGTTGCCTCAATGATGACGTAAAAGAGAATTTTCCACGCAGAGAAACATCTGATTTACTATATAATAACACTAATTTTAGAGAGAATACGGGCATTACGAATTATATTTTGCTCGGAAAATCTAATATTTCTTATATCGCGTATGATTTGTCCACTGACAAGTATGTTTTGATGACGGATGGCGATATGCGATGTCTAAAAGAATTTGACGATTTTGGTTCAATGATTGAAGGGTTTATGGGGTTATAGGTTATTAAAATAATGTCGCAATCAGCGGCGTTTTTTATTTTTGCCCACGCTTCAAGAGATATTTTTGCAGGAAGTTTGGCGCGCCACCTGTGACGGCGGATTTTTGGAAAACGCGCACAGCAAACCAAATCGCAACAACGGCGGAGATGGCGAGAATGACGGTGGCTGGAATTGCTAAATTGAGCGGTAAATTGCCCAGTGCGTTGCGCATCAATAACATGACTGGTGACGAGGCGGGGAAAAGTGTCAAAAACGTTACGATCGAGCTGGACGGATCGCTGATAACTGTCCCAGTGATAAACGCTGGCGACATCAGTAGTAGAACGATGATTGAAAAATACGAACTGGCTTCTTTTGCGGTCTGGAACATGCCGCCGACCGCCGCCGTTGCGCCACTGATAAATGTCACGCTAAGCACGAAAAATAGCGCACCAAAACCGATCTGCGACCAGTTCATGTTGATGTCGGACAGAACGGCGAAAATGTCGGGCAGATTCATGTAGTTTCTTGCGACGAGATATGTTACCAGAATTAACGTCAAAATCGCAATCAGCTGAATCGCGATCAATAGCCACATGGCGACAAGTTTGCCTAAAATCAGGGTGCGCGCTCGCACGGTTGTCAGCAACATTTCCATGACGTGATTTTCTTTTTCTTCGACCGTCATGAGCAGCATTTGGTTGCCGAACGCCATAAAAATCACGAAGAAAACTATCAAAAATAGCGCAGGAATCAGCGCGTCGAGCAACGGATTGATTTCTTTACCATCCGCAAAACTGTGACTGTCGGATTGAACGCTATCTGTCAAAATCGTGATAGTATTGTCATTTGTGCTGGTGAGGGCGCTGGTTTTGAGCAGGGCGGTGGCGAGGTCGTCATAGCGCGAATTGTCGAAAACATTTGTGGTCGCCGCGCCGAAAGTTTCGACTTTCTCGGATTTTAGGTCGGCTGGAATGTAAATATAGCAATCAATTTCGCCATTTTTAACTTCGTCGATGCCAGCGGTTTTATCAGTAATAACTTGCGCGTCAATCTGTTTTAATAGCTCAGGATTAACAATTTTGCCTTCATCGGTGATGGCGACGGAAAAATCCTGTTTCGTCAAATCCGCGTCAGTGTGAACGTCTGAGGCGAAAAATCCAATCAAAAAGCTGAACGCCAAAACAACTGGCATGGCGACGATCGAGATCCAAAAACTCGGTTTTTTGATAGCGCGGCGCACTTCAAATTTGACCACCGTATTAAAATTATGTCCAAAAAACGTCATTTCTGCCTCCTCGTTTTAATTTTTGCGCCCTTGTCATTCGAGAATTGTTTTGGAATCCCATTATCATCCTGTGCGCCTTCTACTGTATCATTTTCCGCCCCATAAATTTTCAAGAAAATATCTTCCAGCGACGCGTTGTTGTATTTTTTACGGACTTCTGGGACTGTGCCAAATTCGCGCGCCACGCCGTCTTTCAAAAGCAAAATATGATCGCAAAGTTTTTCTACGTCGTCCATTTGATGCGAGATCATCAAAACGGTCGCGCCACGATCTTGATGCTCTTTAATAATATCCATCAACAGGCGACGATTAACGGGATCAAAACCTTTCGTTGGCTCGTCGAGAATCAGCAAATCTGGCTCATTCATCACCGTAATGCCGAGCTGAATTTTCTGTTGTTGACCGCCCGAAAGTTTACTAATTTTACTGTCAATATATTCACTCAGATTCACGCGCGCCAGATATTTTTCAGTAAAATCCGTCGCCTCGCCGTGCGATAACCCTTTGAGTTCGCCAAAATAATTCATCACGTCGCGCACGGTTTCTTTCTCATATAATCCGCGCGATTCGGGCAGATAACCGATTTTTGTCGCGCCGTCAACCTGAAAAGTCTTGCCGTTAATCAAAAGTTCACCTTCGCTTGGCTGATAAATCCCAAGAAGCGCGCGAATCGTCGTCGTTTTACCACTACCGTTTGAGCCGAGAAAGCCAAAAGTTTCGCCACGTTGCACCGTGAAGTTTAGATTTTTGATGACAGTTTGATCGCCAAAGTTCATGGCAAAATCGCGCACGATTATGATAGGGTCGGGTGTTTTCATGCTTAACATTATAGCAGATATTATTTGTTGCCGATTTGGCGCGCGACGATGCCCAGCCAAATTTCTTTTGCACCGTGTTTTCGCAGAAGTTTTGCCGCCGCAGTTGCGGTCGCGCCAGTGGTGTAAATGTCGTCGATCAGGAGGATTTTCTTTGGAATTTTGGTGCGCGGGTTGATGGCGAAAGTTTTAGCGGCTTGGCGAGCGCGAGTTTTTGCGTCGGCGGAATGTTGCGCGATATTGTCGTTGCGAAGTAAAACGTTATAAACAGCGGTCATTTTGCGTAGGCGAGCCAAGTTTCTAACGATGAGCTTTGTGTGATCCAAACCGCGTTGGCGAATGTGTTTCGGAATTGTCGTTAGTGGCATAATGATCAAATCGTCAGGCAATTTTTCAGGCAAAATCGACAAAATCAGATCAGCGATCGGTTGTGCACTGTCGCGTTCGGAGGCAAATTTATAATCATCAACCAGCTCGCGCAGAGTTGTTTTTCGTTCGCCGACCACAAAAACCCGCTTAAACGGCGAATCATTAGCACATTTTGCACACAAATTGCCTTGCCAAGCGAAAGTTTGCCAGTCAATCTCGCGTTGACAGGTGATACATTCTCGTCCAGATTGGTCTAAAATGTATTTTTTACAACTCCCGCAAAGCGCTTTGCCGACCGCTCTACAACCCTTACATATATGGGGTGATAACCAACTTAAGCAGAAATCAATCATTGTAATTTTTACCTTATTTTCCCCTAGATTTTATTCAAAAACCTTGCGTTAAAATTTAATAAACGCTATAATTATGTCATAAACGCTAAATTAATGCGAGGTAAAGGAGGAGAAAATGGTGCGGAATAATGATAATTTATTGTTGGATGACGAATTAGTCAACGAATTT
>JAISHL010000067.1 GCA_031262565.1 Candidatus Nomurabacteria bacterium
ATAATAGACTACGGATTAGCTAATTCAATCGGATAACTTTATTGACTAAAATGTTATAGTATGGTATAATTGCGTAATGGTTGGTAATATGTATTCCAAGAATGGCGTAGTAATTCGTCCGATTTTAGATAATGACGATTCGTATAATGAACAAATTGATCGCTTATTTGAGTCGGAGATTTATTGTGGCATCACAGAGATTTATGGTCTTGAACCGAGTATTAACTATATAAATGAGGCTCAAAAAAAGGGCAATCTTGGTGTAACATTAGATAAAAAAGGACAATTGTTGGGCGCGTTCGCGATTAATGATATATGTCAGATGGGCGAAAGAGAAAAAATGGTTGAAATATCAAACATTGCCGTGCGGTCAAATCAACGGAATAATAAATATGGTAGCAAAATGCTTAAACTGGCTGAAAAAATGATTATCGACAAATATGGTGATGATGTAACGGCTTTTGTTAAGGTTATGAGCATAGCGTCATTAGATACTCGTGTTAGTATACCGTATAACCTGCGACTAAAAAAGTTTTACGAGAAAAATGGGTATTCACCAGACAATGATTTGACTCGTCAATATAAAGATGATCCTTCATTCGACTATGAATACATGAGATGCGCGATAGGTATTTTTATGCATTCTAAAAAATTGTAAAGTATGTGGTATCGGCGACACGATGTTTCTGTGCTAAAATAGTCACCAATGAAGTTATTAAATGGTCGCGAACTCGCGGATTTCATCAAAGAGCGTCAGGCGCATCAAGTGCGTGGGCTGATTCAGCATGACAAAGTTAAGCCGAAATTGGCGATTGTGACGACCTCGCGTGCGGATCATGAGAATTTGCCGATTGAAACTTATATGCGAATGAAGCAGAAATACGCGGATGATATTTTGATTGACACGGAAATTTTTCGCGCGCCGCAGGACGATTTACTGGAGATTGTAGAAAAAATCAATAATGATCCTGAAATTCACGGTGTAATTATTCAGTTGCCTCTGGAAAATATTAACCAAACCGATGAAATTGTAAATGCTGTCGCGCCAGAAAAAGATGTAGACGCGCTGGGGCAAAACGCGATTCTCGATCCTGCAACTCCGATGGCGATAAATTGGCTGTTGGCTGGTTATAATGTCGATCTTACGCAAAAACATATCGCGATCGTGGGAAATGGGCGATTGGTCGGTAAGCCTCTTGCGCGGATGTGGCGAAATAGCGGTCTTGATGTTGAGGTTATGGATCGTAAAACTGAGAATTTGCACGAAAAATTGTTAAGCTCGGACGTGATTGTAACGGCGACGGGCGTGCCGAATTTGATAACTTCCGACGATGTGAAATTTGGTGCGGTGGTTGTTGATGCGGGAACGGCGGCGGAGCATGGCAAAATTGTTGGCGACGTGTCGGAAGAATTGCGCGCTCGCGATGATATTAAAATCACGCCACAAATTGGCGGCGTTGGACCACTGACAATTTCGGCGCTGATGGATAATGTGATTCGAACGGCTCGGGCGACGATTAAAAGTAACAACTAGTTTTTAGATAGAAGACAAGACAGCTTCAACTTCTTCGACAACTTGTCGCGGAGTTAAATTTGCTTTGACAATATATTTTGAAACGCCAAGTGCAT
The DNA here is from genome assembly GCA_031262565.1 of Candidatus Nomurabacteria bacterium. GTDB lineage: Bacteria > Patescibacteriota > Saccharimonadia > Saccharimonadales > Saccharimonadaceae > WRGU01. Next base: position 1,630 of record JAISHL010000067.1, read on the forward strand.
CAAGTCCGTGCGGAGCTTCGTGTTGACCTAGATTTGTCAAAACCACCACAGGAATTTCTTGTCCTCGTGGTAGCTTTCGGATATTTTTTAGCGCTTCAAATCCGCTCATCTCTGGCATATTTATGTCAAGTAGAATAATATGAGGATGTTCTTGCTCGACCATGGCAATTCCCGTGCGTCCGTTCGCCGCGACATTAACCTTAAAACCCTCCAACTCAAACTTCGTCCGATACATCATTGAAATCGTATCGTCATCTTCGATAAGCGCTACAATCTTAGATTTATTAGTATTCATAGATTTATTATATCATGAGAAATAAAAAATAAACATATTGACATTATCGGCGCATTATTTTGATGTCATTATTGAATTAACGATGAGAAATACGATAACCCCGACAATCAACACGGCAATTCCGACTCGTTTGATTAACTTGCGATGCTCGTGCGCCCATTGCCCAGATTTACTGCGGACGACTGCGTTGACTTTGTGAACTCGGACGGTATTCGTGCTTGGCTTAGCGTTGACCCCCGTGTATTTCTTGTTGCGCTTCTTCTGATTTTTTGCCATAAAAACAGTATAACATAAAAATCGTTTTTATCGCTTGATTTTCTCAACAAAATGCCGTATAATGTCCAAGGTTCTAGGTTTGGTCCCGTCGTCTAACGGTTAGGACACCAGGTTTTCATCCTGGCAATCGGAGTTCGATTCTCCGCGGGATCACCATTTTTTAATGTAAGGACTTTTTAAATTAATAATAAGGAGGAAGTAAAATGAGCAAAGTTAATATTGTTTCATCAATCAAACCAAGCACAGATGATGAACTGCGTGCTTTAATGCATGCTGGCACGCGTGTTTTTCGTCAGAATTTTTCACACGGCACGCAAGAGGAAAAGTTGGAGCAGGCTCAACAAATCCGTCGTCTCGCCAAAGAAGAGGGCTTGGAAGGTGAGATCAAGATTTTACAGGATCTACAAGGACCAAAAATCCGCCTCGGAAACGTCAAGGGTGATTATTACGAAACTCACGCTGGCGAAGAACTGATCTTGGACTATGCTCTGAAAGATGCCGAGCATGACGGCGGTAATCGCATTCCTCTGCAATACAACTTGGCAGACAAGTTGCATGTTGGCGATCGCGTTTTCATCAACGACGGCAAAGTTCGCGCAACGGTGACAGAAATTGAATCACCAACAGCGTTTAAAATCAAAGTTGAGAATGATAGCTTCTTTAAGAGCAAAAAAGGCGTGAATATGATCGGTGCGGATTTTGGCAACGACATTTTTCCAGCTAAAGATCATGAAGATATGAAATTTGGCGCAGACAAAGATTACGACTGGGTCGCTGTTTCATTTATTCAAGATGCTGAAAACTTGCGCGAAGCTCGCCGATTATTGAAAGAATACGGCTATTCTGACAATATTAAATTGGTTGCTAAGGTTGAAACTTTTGAAGCAACCAAGAATAACGAAGTCATTGACGCAATTTGCAAAGAAGCGGATATTGTTATGGTTGCACGTGGCGACATGGCATATGAAGCTGGTTACGAAAAAGTGCCAGTTATTCAGCGCAAATTGATCGCTGGTTGCCGAAAGTATAACAAAGAAGTTATCGTTGCAACTCAAACGATCGCGACTATGGAAAATAATCCATACCCAACTCGCGCCGAGTCTGATAATATCGCCGCCGCTTATATGGCAGGTGCAGATTATGTGATGACTAGCGAAGAAACGGTCTTGGGCAAATATCCTGTCGAAGCAACTGCGACAATTCGTGAAATTTTGGATTATACCGAAGCTAACGCTGACGTAATCTCGCTAGATGAATTAAAGCGAGTCGCGCGTTACGAATAGTTTTTAAGAGAACTTTTGATCTAGTCGCTACTAAATGTGGCGACTTTTTCTTTTTTATAAAAATATGCTAAAATTATAATCATAAACTAATTAGAAAAGGTTGGTAGAATATGAATTTTCCTTACAAAACGGTTCGTGATGTTGATGTGCGCGACAAGCAAATTCTTTTGCGCACGGATTATAATTTGCCTCTTGATGAAGACGGCGCGATCGCGGATGATTTTCGTGTAGAGGCGAGCTTGCCGACGATAAAATATTTAATTGAAAATGGCGCAAAAATCGTGATAATTTCACATCTTGGTCGCCCGAAAGGTGAATTTAATAAAAAATACAGCCTTAAACAAGTTGCGGAAGATTTGGCGAAAAAATTAGGTCAGCCAGTGAAGTTTGTTGATGATTGCGTTGGCGATGTTGTTTCGGAGGCGACTGGAAATATGGCGAGCGGTGAAGTGATTTTACTGGAAAATTTGCGATTTTATGCTGGCGAGGAGAAAAATGATGAAAAATTTGCTGAGGATTTGGCAAAATCGTCGCACGCGGAAATTTTTGTGCAGGACGGCTTTGGCGTAGTTCATCGAGCGCATGCGTCGACTTCGGCGATTACGAAGTTCTTGCCGAGCGTGGCTGGACTATTACTTGAACGCGAATATTCCGAGATTAAATCCGCGACCGATGATCCGAATCGTCCTTTGACGGCGGTGATGGGTGGTGCAAAAATCTCTGACAAGATTCCATTGATTGAGAAATTTATTGACATTGCGGACAATATTGTCGTCGGTGGCGCGATGGCGAATAATTTTCTGAAGTTTATGGGATATAATGTCGCAAGTAGCCTAGTCGAGCCAGATATTGACGAGACTGTTAAAAATATCTTAGATAAGGCGCGCACAAAATTCGGCGATGACTTTGAGCAAAAATTCCAAATTCCTGTTGATGTGGCGATCTCTGAGGATGGTGATATGTATGGCAAACGCGTTGAAGTTGTTAACGGCGAACTGGACGAGATTAAGTCGGAATCGAAAATTCTTGATCTAGGCGGCGAAACGATTGAGCGCATGGTGAGTCTGATTGAAAAATCTGGCACGGTTATCTGGAATGGCACGGTTGGATATGCAGAGAATCCAGAGTTTGCGCATGGCTCGGCGCGAATCGCAATGGCGCTGGCTTCAAATCCGCATATAACGTCAGTTATTGGCGGTGGTGACACGGCGGATTTTGCGCGAAATTGGGACTCGCTAAACGGCGGCAGTTTTACTCACGTTTCGACTGGCGGTGGTGCGTCGTTGGAGCTTATGGCTGGTGATGTTTTACCAGGGATCGCGGCGCTAATGGAGAAGTAGAAGACTGTAAGATTGTCATTCTGGCGGAGGCGAATTGATTCATGAGAATTTATTCTTGATGAATCAAGAGCCGAAGGAGGCGAAGCCGATACTTGTTTCAGGATCTATAACATATAAACAAAGTAGATCCTGAAATCAATTCGGGGTGACAATAATATAGTTTAACCTAAGCCGCTAGCTTGAAAAAATCCTTCAATCTGTCAATGATGATAAATTCTTCCTTTCGCCCGCCTTCGGACTCAGCTAATATTTTGCGCGCATCATCAATTGGTAACCATTCTGTGCCGTCATGTTCGTTGTCATGTTTGCGCGAAAACTCCCGAAATTCCATTGCAAAATAATGAACCGTTTTATTTATGTCTAAGTCTGCGCCGTTTTTTGTATATTTGAAAGCTCGCGTATGTGCGCCGAGATAGCCGACAATTTCTGTACTTGCGCCAGATTCTTCTTCGACTTCGCGTCGCGCGCAGTTTTCCAAAGTTTCGTCGTGATGTAGAGTGCCTTTCGGTAGGTGAAAAGTTTTGCCCTCTGGATCATTGCGCCATAAAATCAAAACTTCAACCCTGTCTTTTATGCGACGAAAAACTACGCCGCCAGCGCCGATACCATATGGCCAATTACTAAATGCTCGATATTCTTCCATTATTTTTCTCCTCTCGTTATGAAATAAAATTTTTCGCGTTTAGTAATATTATACTCCGAATCGGCGAGTTTTTGAATAAGATCTTCGTCGGTTGTCACAAAAATATTATCGCGCAGGTCGTCATCAGTCAAATTGCCGTTTATGACTTTTTCGCGCCAGATCTCTTGCTCGGTAAAAATTTGCTCTGGCACGCGCGCAAAAAATCCAATATTCATCGTCAAGTTGTTTTGTAGTGTCGCTTGTCCCAACTCATAAAAACCGCTTTGATCTCGGCGAAAATTCTTATCCAAAATCGTCAAATGTTTCTGCGTTATCACCAAATCGGAAATTTGTGGCGCAATATATTCTGGTTGTTTAATATTTTGAATCTTAGAAAAACCTTCGCGCCGAGCTGTGGCTTTCGGACTGAACCAAATGTCGGCGAATTGAATTGCGGTCGCGGCGCAAATCAACAGGGCTGTAATTGCAAAAATTCCATGACGTCTACTGCTACTTTGAGTTTCTGAATTGTCATCCTGAACGCGTTTCAGGATCTCGGTGGGCTGGCAAGTTGCAAATTTTAATGCATGCTCTTTATAAAGTTCTGAAATCGCCTTAATAAACCAATAAATCACTGTCAAAATTGCCGCATAATAAAACGCCCAAGCTTCGCGCGCCGCCGCTCGGAAAGCCGACCAAAGCTGGTAAATTTTGTCTGGTACGGAATATTGAAATAGTGCAATTGGTCCAAAGTCTACGCGCGTGCCGATCGCAAAAATCAGCAAACCAACCGCGACAATCGCAATCAAAATATTACGCAATTTATTTTTTGTAAATGTGGTGCGAAAATTCCGAAAACTTTTTCTGTATTTGCTGATCCATAAAAACGCCGTCGCAATCAGCATTGACCACACTCCTAAGCCGAACCACATCATAGTTTCTGGTGAATAAGATCGTTGTGGTAACGACGGAGTTAGTGAATAACCACCAGAAATCATGAAGCTCAACAGATTAAAGCCTTTGTCTTCGAGGTCGCGAATCTCTGCGCCAGAACCGAGCGCAAAGCCGCCGATCACCATGAAAACCAGCCCAGCCAGCGCGACTGGAATTAGGATTTTTATAAATAATGCGACAATATTTTTTTTGCTAGATTTAGAATGACAATCGAGATTTCTCAATCCTGCGACCACCGTCATTACACCGAGCATTGGCAAAAAATACGGGTGAATTAAAACTGCGCCGACCAGCATTGCCGACCAAATTGCGATAAATCTCGGCAGACTTATAATCTTTGGCGCATCCCAAACTAATAAAATTCCGAGCAATACCAGCCATTGTGCCGCCAGAGCTGGGTGATACAAGCTGCGCGCAATCATCATCGGTGACAATACAAAAATCAGTGCGCCAGCCGCCACGAATAAAATTTGCCAAATGCTCGCCTTTTCGCTATCTTTATAAACTTTTCGCCAAACCTTTCGGACTAAAATTGCCGCGATTCCGCCCTGTAAAACATAGCAAATCAATCCCCATAAGCCAAAATATTGAAAACTGGCAGGCAAAACTCCCACAATCAATTTTAGTGGCAGGGCAAAAAGTGGAATCCCGTCCATAAAGGTTATCGGCAGTCCGACAGGATATGCCAAGCCGTTTATAATCGCACCCGTCGAGTCGGCGCGGAAAAATTCCCAGCCCAAAAAATGTTGCGCCGTGTCGTGCGTTACCTCATTAAAAATCCAGCTCGTATATGTTGGATTCACAATTGAAAAACCAAAAAGCGTGCCAAAAAACAGCGCTCCAATAATTCCGCCGAGCAAAAATATCCCGCCCGTCGACCCAAAAAAATGTAACATTTTTTTCTTCATTATTAAATTATAACATGACCATTTTTTATAAACAAAGTCTGTCAGCAAATTAAAAATCAAAAAACACTTTTATTTTTACGCGATTCATAGTAAAATGGTTGCATAATTTTAACGTGAGGGAGTTTTTGAATGCCAAGTAAAGATAAGATGTTGGGAAAAATCTTCGGTGACCCACAGAAGAAAATTTTGAAACAATTGCAAAAAAAGGTTGCGGAAATTAACGCGCTCGATTATAAATATAAAAAAATGAGCGACAAAGAACTTGCGAAACAGACTGAAATTTTGCGCAAAAAATACAAGAGCGTCAGTGAAAAGTTTGATGAAAAAATTGATAAAGATCTGTCGAAAGATGAAAAGTCCACAAAATCCGCCAAGACGAAATCTGACAAAAATATGCCAGAGATCATCAACAAACTATCAGATGAAGAACGTGCGAAATACGCCAAAGCTGGCACGGGTTCGATTGACGATTTTAACGCCCTGAATGCGATTCATGCGCGCCGAGTTAAAGCCAAACAAAAAAACGCTCTAAACGAAATTCTCCCAGAGGCGTTTGCTGTGGTTCGAGAAATGGCGTCGCGCTCGCTCAAACAGCGTCATTATGATGTGCAGTTGATGGGCGGAATTGCGCTTCATGAGGGGAATATCGCCGAGATGAAGACTGGCGAAGGTAAAACTTTGGTCGTTACCGCGCCTGTCTATTTGAATGCGTTAACTGGCAAAGGCGTTCACGTTGTTACGGTGAACGATTATTTGGCTCAGCTCCACGGCGGTTGGATGGGTTCGCTATATCACGCGCTAGGTCTGACGACTGGTGTGATTATCAACGACGCGTCGTTTGTTTACGATCCTGAATATATCAATGAGAGTCATTTTGACAAGCGCATGCAAAACCTCAAGCCAGCGTCACGCAAGGAAGCTTACGCTGCGGACATTACTTATGGCACGAACAACGAGTTTGGTTTTGACTATTTGCGCGATAACATGGTTTCCGATCCAGATCTGTTGCGCCAGCGAGAATTGAACTTTGCTATCGTTGACGAAGCGGACTCGATTTTAATCGACGAAGCTCGCACGCCGTTAATTATCTCTGCGCCTGCTGCTGAAAATCCAGACATGTATATTAAATTTGCTGCTATCGCCGCGATTTTGGAAGCGCCGAAAAAAGATCCAAATGCGCCGAAATCTATCAAAAATCCGTTGACGCACAAATCGCTCAATCCCGAGGACGATGAAGAAGACGGCGATTACACTTTGGATGAAAAACGCCACTCGGTTACATTGACGGATCAGGGCGTTGAAAAAGTTGAAAAATTGCTTGGTCTAAAAAATCTATATTCACCAGATCACGTGCGAGCAGTTTATCATATTGATCAGGCATTGAAGGCACAAACTTTGTTCAAGCGCGACAAAGATTATGTGGTGACTAATGACGGCGAGGTGATAATCGTTGACGAATTTACTGGTCGTTTGATGCATGGACGACGCTATAACGAAGGTCTGCATCAGGCGATTGAGGCAAAAGAGCGCGTTCAAGTCCGTGAGGAATCGCAAACGCTGGCGACGATTTCATTCCAGAATTATTTTCGCTTGTATGACAAATTGAGCGGTATGACGGGAACTGCTATAACAGAGGCGGAAGAATTTCAGCAGATCTATGGTCTTGATGTAATTCAGATCCCAACCAATAAACCAGTCACGCGCAAAGACCATGATGACAAGATTTTCAAAACCGAAAAGGGCAAAATCATGGCGATTGTTGAGGATGTGAAAAAATATCATGAAAAAGGTCGTCCAGTTTTGGTTGGTTCGGCGTCAATTGCGAAGAACGAGCTGATCTCGCACGCGTTAAATAAAGCTGGCTTGAAGCACGAAATGTTGAACGCCAAGAATAACGAGCGCGAGGCGGAGATTATCTCGCGAGCTGGGCAAAAAGGCGCGATCACTCTTGCGACGAATATTGCGGGTCGTGGCACGGATATTATGTTGGGCGAGGGAATTGCTGACAAGGGCGGTTTGGTTGTGATTGGCTCCGAACGTCACGAGTCGCGCCGCATTGATAATCAGTTGCGCGGTCGTGGTGGTCGTCAGGGCGATCCCGGCGATACAATTTTCTATGTGTCAACCGAAGACGATTTGATGCGCATCTTCCAAGGCGACCGAATTGCGATGCTGATGGATCGCCTCGGGGTTCCCGAAGATCAAGCTATCACGAACAAAGCGGTTTCTAAAACTCTCGAAGCAGCGCAAAAACGCGTCGAGGGCTACAACTTTGACACACGAAAAAATGTTGTGCAATATGACAACGTCATCAATCGTCACCGCAAAGTCGTTTACGCCGTGCGTCGCAAGATTTTAGAGGGCGACGACATGACACCAGAGATTTTCCGCCTGATTGACGAGCGCTTGAAAGACTTGCTAAAAGTTCAAGTTAAGAAAAATAACAAGCAGATTATTGAGAAGTTTGAAGAGATTTTTCCGCTTGAAAAATCTGAAATTGAGAAAATCGCGAAGATCAAGAACGATAAAAAGCGCATTCAATCCGCTCGAACCGCTGTTGAGAAACTTTTTGCCGACAAAGAATCTGAAATGACGCCAGAACTTTTGCGTGGTGTTGAGCGTGAAATTTACATGCAAGTCCTCGATATTTTGTGGATGCAACACCTTGAAAATATGCAACATTTGCGCGAGGGAATCCACTGGCGCAGCGTTGGTCAGCGCGATCCGCTGGTCGAATATCGCTCGGAGTCGCAAAAACTGTTTGATTCATTGCAAGAAACTCTCCAAACTGAGGTTTTGCGCATGATCTTCCATCTGAAAAAGTCAGACATCAACGAGAAAAAAGTTGAAGACGACGAATATGAGAGTGATTTAACGCGCGCCGCCGAGTCTGCCGTTGAGCGCGGTGTAAACGAAGCCAGCTTGCCAGAATCTCGCAAAACCGACGAAGATTTTAAAGTCAAAAAAGGCACAACTTCTGCTGAGAAAAATCACGTTCGCAACACCGCGCAAAAGAAGAAAAAACAGCAACGCCAGAATCGCAAAAAAGGGCGAAAGTAAGATTACATAACCGGAATAACTTTATAAAGACTTGACGGACTTTATAAAGTTATTGTGATACATCTTTAATATTTATCCGCCAAATCGTCTGCAACTTTCCAAAAGTCAGTTTTTCCAGCGTGTCTTCCGTATAATAAAAAGTCAACTTTTGGTGGTCGCCCACCATTGGGTTTGCCTTGCATGGGAACCATAAACTTACGCTGTCGCCCTAGTAAATAATATTTCAAAGATAAAACAATTCCGTGCAACAATTCATGACGAGTGACGATTTGTCGTGTTAATGGAACATAAACTCGCTCGTCTAATAATTCTTTTGTAATGGCGATGGCTGATGTTAAATATCTTTCTGTCGGAATCGCACCGCTAATCCATTCGGTTAATATTTTTGCCTCAAAAATCCCACGATAAGGCTCAATTAAATCGTAAACCAAAGACGGGTAATCTGTTGGCTCATGGCTAAATCCGTGATACGGAGATAAATGGTGATACGAAATCCAGCGTAAAATAATTCCGCTAATAAACTTACTTTGAGCATCAAGCGCCACTGCGGCTGGATTTTTTTCGCGTCGCGTCCATTCAGGGTGTCCTAATTTAGCAAACCACGCTTTCCAGTATTCTCTTGCGTGTACCGCCTCTATATTCCGTAATTTTTTCACAGAGGCAAATTGCGGTAAAACCTTTGGCTTCACTAGATATTTCATTGAATCCATTTTTGCAGTTAAGATTTGTCGTGCTACATGTGAAGCGATACGACTTTGAGAACGCTTAATAAGTTGCGCAGATAAAGTGTCGTCTGGATCAGGTCGCGCGCCGCCGACAATATAAATCGGTTGTGTCATTGTTCGCCTGTGAATAATAATCGGTACTCCCGAACGTGCTATTTTATCGAGAATTCTAACATCTAAATCAGTATCAACATCACCGTAAATCATAATAGACTGAACTTCATCTAGCCTTGTTTGAACTTCGCCACCGTTATATGCAAAATCAAAAATTCCATTCTTATTTTCTTTAATTGATTGCAAATAAGGTAGCCACAATGACACAC
>JAISHL010000006.1 GCA_031262565.1 Candidatus Nomurabacteria bacterium
TTTGAAAGCTTAGACGAAGAGGCGCAAAAACTGGCAATGACGGCATGGATTTGGGGAATACAAGCGGAAGAGGGGAATGTGCAGCGGCTAGTTAAGTTAGTGGACGTCAGCGTTCAGGAAAATGTGCGAATCAAAACAACAAAATTACGAGAATTAAAGCAAAAACGAGATTTTAACATTGTGAATTTTATTGCTAGTGAAGTTCATGAGCGAGCGGAGGCGACTTATGGGCGGGGCAAAAGTATTTTTGATTTATGGCGGGATTATTCAAAAGCGGATAATAGCGTGCAGGAAATTATAAACGAGAACACCACGGATTTTAATAAATGGCAAATATTAGTAGGAAAAATTAGTGAAATTAAGGAAAAAAGTAGCGAGTTTGTTAATAATTATGACGAGAGTATGGAGGTTGGCGGTGAAGTGAGTTTTCCTATGACGAGTTATTATACCGAAAGCAATTATAATATTGGGCGACCAACGTGGGTTTGGAAACGCACGGATGGGGCTAAAAAATTTGGGTTAGACAGCGAAGCAGAAGAGAAGTGGGCGAATATTTTGCAAGATTTAGCAGATGAAAATAATGTCGCAAAAATAACTATGAGCGAAGAAGATAATGAAACAAATACTAGTTTTGATATTGACGGCATGAAGAAAGAATATAAAACCCAAGAAATCATGCTTTGGGGCAAAAACTTTTTGGGCAATTCGGAGATTAAATTTGAATATTATATGAATGGAAAATATTCTTCATATCCAGACTTTGTTATGAAAGATACTTTTGGTCGGATTCATATTTTTGAAGTAAAAAGTATGAATAGATCAGCGGGTATAAATATGGATGATGAGTTATATCGGGAAAAAATCAAGGAACTTGAGAAGGCATATAAACGAGCGTCGGAATTAACCAATCAGATTTTCTACATCCCAATTGACGGCAGGAATGGATGGGAGATTATGCAGTATATTGACGGCAAAGAGATGCCGCCTCTTGATGAAAATTCATTTAAAGAGTTTATATTAAGCGGAAAATAAAACCATGATAGATAGAATGAAAAAATAGGAGAGAAAATGAGCGTTGACGACAAAAATGAAGATAAATTATATATTATAGAGCTTGCCGTATCTGCTTCGACCGAGGCGCTGGCGCTTGAAATAATTAGAGGTGTGGGGTTGAAAAATATAGAGAAAACTTCCGTCGAAATTCTTGATCATAGAGAGGAATTGTTTTTCTTGAAAATTAAGGAAAAGGAATCCGCTATAACAGATACTATTTATCAAAAAATACAGAGTTCCGCAGATGTTTCAATTATATTTGACGAATTATCAATCGAACGCGCTGCCGAAGTCATGAAAACAACGAGCGCGGTAGAGCGCCAGATAAAGAAATTATTAGTATGTGTTCTGCCAGAAATTGATGAGGTATTCGCGTCCATAATAAAAAAGCATCAAAAGCTCGAGCAAACACCAGAGCCAAGAAGTCGCATTGAGTGGTGTAACTTAGTTAATAAACTTTCATTCGGGCAATTAAAATTCATACTAGAGGAAGATATTTCTATAATCGCAAAAGAACAATTATTAACTGGCGACAATTTATTATTGCTGATTGCCGAATCAAAGAATTACGACGAATTAAAAGAAACAATAAAAAAGACCGTCGAACAAAAAACTATTTGGAGCATCGTTAACTCAATTCTCGAAAGACCGACTAAGAATTATAGTAATATATCTATGGCGCTTAATGATCTTATAGAAGCACGCAATAAAGCTGCGCATCTTGCTGTTATTACTAAATGGCACTTACGCGAAGCAGAAAAAAATAAAAAACATATCATGAATTTTATAGGCGTTATTAAAAGCAATTATCAAAAGAACTTACATTCCAGTATAAGCCCCATAGCAGAATTAATGTTTTCTATTGCAAAATCAATCAAGCCAATTAGCCTTAATAACATGATGACACGCGAATTATTGGGGCCGTTATACGACACCTTAGACACCCTACAAAAAAATAGTATTGGATCGTTAATAAATTTAAATAAAGCTACCATCCAAAATATCGGATTACGATCCTTACCTGGTCTAAATGCCGCCTTTGATAGTATAAAATGCCTCAGTGGTCATAGCGAGATTTTTGATCAAATAAAAAATTCAAACCTAGCAAAATGCGCCGAGAATGCAAATAAGGCACTAATTGATTCTATTAAAAATACTATACCGCACTTTTAGATAAAACCTTCTAAATGCTCACGCAAAACTAACTAGATAAGCGGCTATTTTTTAGTGTCATCTCAACTTGTCTCTCAACCACCTCACGCAACGCCCCGATCAGCTCCTCATCATCTCCCACGATTTCCCTCAGTCGCTCGCCCAAAGTCTTCCCCGAGTTCACGCGACCCAGTTTTAATTCGCGCCCCTCGCGCTTTGCCTGCGTTAAGCATTCTTCGTCTAAAATCAGATTTTTTACCGCGCGGATTTTTTCTGGCTCGTCGCCCAAAATTTCTTTCAAAGTTTGCTCCATTGTTTTTGTCATTTTACTAAACCTTTCTCTATTATTCTACGCCTGATATTATAGCACAAGAAGTATCGGCGCCGACAGTTTTTAGCTAACTCAACTTCACGATTCATCATCCAGTCGCGCCGTCTTCTCGCAATCTGGATAATTTGTGCAACCCAAAAAATCGCCAAATCCGCCACTTCGCGCGACCAAGAAGCCACTTTTACAAGATGGGCAAATGATCGCCTCGTCCAAGATTTCGGTATTTTTGTATGTTTGGTTGCAGTTTGGATAATGCGAGCAACCGAGAAACTCGACACCGCTCTGTGAATTTTTTCTGATAACCAGTTTTCCAGTTACGCACCAAGGGCAATTTACAAATCCTAATTCGCCGTCATCATTGCCAATCAAATAGCCAGCGTGTCTCAAAATTTCCTCAACAAAAATCGATTCATTGTCGGGCGTCAACAAATAAACTTCATTTTTTGTTCGGGTCAAGGCAACGTAAAACAGTCGTCTTTCCTCCGCAAAGCGACATTCTTCTTCGCCTCTCAATAGCAGCGACAAAATTGGATCGTCGGTCACTTTATTCGGAAAGCCATATAAATCATTCTTCATATTCAGAATAATAACATTGTCGGCTTCGAGTCCTTTTGACTTGTGTGCGGTGATAAATTTAATGTCAACGTCTTCAAAGCCCCGAATCGCCAGCGCGCCCGTATTTTCGTTATATTGCTTAATTATATCGTCGCCATCTTGTGTCAAAACGCCGTCAATATCAAACGCGTGTCGCCCCAAAAGCAAAATATTGGAATCTCTGCCGTATTTTTCAATCAGTTCTTCAATCACGTCAAGCAGTGTCGCCAATTCGCCATCTCTATCATATTTTACGTATTTAATTGGATTTTCTAAATGCTTTTGCGAGATCGGTTCTTTCTTGATTTGCTGAGGATTTTCTTGAATAAACCGAGCGGAAGCGTCGATCAATTCTTGCGAATTTCTATACGTTCGCTCAATCAACAACTTCGCATATTCTCCGACGTATTTTTCGTAATCGCTGAACAATGAAACATCGCTACCAGCAAAGCGATAAATTGATTGCCAGTCGTCGCCAACACAGACTAATTTTGCGTCCGAAATATCGCGAATTTGCTTGATCAGCTCAAAGCGCGCCACCGAAATATCCTGATATTCGTCAATAATTATGTAGTCGTATTTTTGAATTGATCGTTTTTGCGAGATCAAATCCGTCGCAAGATTTATCATATCATTAAAATCAATCTCGTTTCGCTCGGCTAATTTTTCGTCATATTTTTTAATGATCGGCAGGGAAAAGTCGAGAAATAAATTTTGTCGCGAACTCATAAATTCGCTGGTCTTATTTTCTTTGGAGTTAAAAACGTTGCGTAAAGTTTCGGGCGACATTTTTCTTGATTTGTATAAATTGATGAAGCTGGCGATCAACTTATGAAGTTCGTCGCCAAAACCATCATCTTGCGCGGTAATTTTTTCGTAAATTTCTCGTCTACTCAACGGCGCAAATTTTACACCCTCATTTTTCAACATCATTTCCAATTTGCTCAACAGAACATTATCTCGATTATAATAAGAGTAAGTTTCCAAAAGTTTCGTGCCATATTCGGCGTGCTTTTCGCGTTTCAACTTCATATCCGCAACGTATCGCTTTTCATTAAACTCCGTCAGCCATTTTGCGCGGTCATATTCGTCAACGCCAAAATGTTCGAGCCAAATGTCGTAATCTGGCAAATAAAAATCAGGGCGATACATGTGTTTGTCGTGCGGATACGGTTTTTCATATTCATAATTTACTCCGTTCAAAAACAAAAAGTTCGCGATCGCTAGTTCCTCGGCACTTTTGACGCGCTCGCCCGAAAACGTGTTATGCTCGATTTTTGAAATGCGCTTTTTACTAAAATTACTAAAACCGCACTTTGATTTTAGTGTCTCAAAATCTATCCCTTTATTTACGTCAATTTTTTCGCCAAGCGAGTTAAATTTATCATTTTCCTCTGGTATCACCATATAACAAGCCATAAATTTTACGAACGAATCGAGCGCATTTTTATCTTGCAAAATGTCTGTTTTGAGGAATTTTTTAATGACGCTGTTCAGTAAATTTTCGTTTGCGACCGCGGGGATTTTGCCTGAGAATTTTTTGACAAAATCATAGCCGAGTTTATGAAAAGTCGTGGCGGTCGTCTTCAAATTCAACTTTTTCAAACGATCGTTCAATTCGGCGACCGTTTTGTTCGTAAATGACAAAAGTAAAATTTTATCTGGGCTAACTTTTTTCTTTTCGATCAAATATTTCACTTTCCCGAGGATCGTAAGCGTCTTACCAGATCCCGCGCCCGCAATGATCAGATTTGAATATTCATCAGTTATCACGGCGTTTCTTTGCTGATCGTCAAGTTTTTTACCCTCCACGTCGTCAAAATAATCCTTGAATTTTGCTTTTTGCGACTCAATAAATTCAAGGTTATACTCCTTGGCAAACTTATGAAAATCCTGAAAAATGTGGTTAAATCGGGCGACGCGCACCTCTTTGCTATAATAACCAGTTTTACCCTTAAAAAATCGCCCCGCATCTTTATATCTCGCGATAATTTTATCCCTTTGCTTCCACGTTAAATAATCATCAAAAGAGTCTACCAACTTCAAAAAATCATCAATTTTTGACAACTTCCGCCAATATTCCTCGTCTTCATATTTTACTTTGTTTTTAATATGCGTGCGATAGCTAAGAAATATCAATGTCGGGGCGAGGATTATTAGAAGTGCGTATTCCATTAGTGATTACTTCACAATCTTCTGCAAAATCCACTTTCCGAACTCTGAAATTTGCATCCAGATGATCGACCAGAGCCAAACAATACCGATCAAGCCAAGCGAAATCGGCGTAGGCATGAGAAAGCCCGTAAACGCCAAAATGCTCGCGACAAATTGCGTTCCTAATGTGGCAAATATCACGCCACGACTCGGCAGGAATTTCCACCAGCGTTTATCGGTATGTGCCACGTAAATCAGCAGATGTCCGCTGACGGTCAGCTTCAAGAAAAACATCGTCTTCACAACATTCATCGGCAAACCCCACCAGCTATACATAATAAAGAACAGTGCAAGACTGCTGGCGATGCCCAAAAATCCGTAAGTCAGCGCGTATTTCAGGCGACGCGAGTTGTTAATTTTTGCAGGATTGCCGCTGGCTTTGACGCGGTCGGTAGCGAGCGACATGATCGGGATATCGTTAAAGACCGCGAGCAAAATGAGCTGTAACGGATCAAGCGGATAGCTGCCGATCGCCAACCCCAGAATCAAAATCGTCACGATAACGCGCGAACTTTCAGAAATGCGATAAACCGAGTAATTATAAAGTCGCTCAAAAATCTTGCGCGCCTCAATAATCGCGTCACGAATCACGCCCAAACCGTCTTTCAAAAGGACTATATCAGCGGCGGATTTTAGCGCGGGAACGGCGTTACTCACAGCAATTCCGACGTTGGCGGTTTTGAGGGCAGGTAAGTCATTTACGCCGTCGCCAGTGCTTGCGACAACATATTTGGCTTTTTGAAAATGCTCAACGATTTTCTGTTTATCGCTCGGCAGAATTTCACTGAAAACATCCGCGCTAAAGCTATTCATGTCATCTCGCGTCAAAACTACGCCGTTCAGTCCAAGTTCGCCCGCAATTTTCGCCGCGATCAGATGATTATCGCCCGTTACCATCTTGACCGCAATGCCAGATTTTTGCATAAAGCGGATCGTTTCGGCGCTGTTTTTACGCAACGGATCAGCGAGATAAAGCAGCCCAACCGCGCGCACATCATCTTCATTTTTACCAACACCGACTGCCAATGTGCGAAAACCAGCTCCCGAAGCCTCCGCGACACTTTTTAGAATTTCGGCATTATCTTTTGCTACAATTTGCGCCGCGCCACTACTGATAACGTATTCCTCGCCGTTATATTTTACAGTCACGGTCGCACGCTTATTATCGCCGTTATATGGCACAAATTTTTCAACTTCCGCGTCAATCGCCTTGATGTCATGCGCTTTGAGATGAATCGCCGAGTCGATCGCGTCGGGAGTTTTGCTGTGCGCCACCATATTCGCCAGCGCAATAATATCGTCGTCAGAGAATTTATCAGAATAACTTTTACTGCCAGTCACGGCAATCTCGCCAGTCGTCAGTGTGCCAGTCTTATCACTCAAAAGCAGGTTGACATTTGACAAATCTTCCAGCGCCGAAAGTCGCCGCACAATGACTTTTTTATGTGCCAAAACCGACGCGCCAATACTCAAAATCACCGCCATAACCGCGGGCAGGGCAATCGGAATTCCTGCAATCAGAAGGCTCAAATCCAACGTCAACATTAGCGCCAGAGATTCATGTCGCAAAAACGCCGCCACGGTCAAAATCGCCACGGCGATAATCGCCAGCACACTCAAAAACTTTGAGATTCGCATAATATCTTTTTCCAAAATCGACTTTTCGCCGTTCGTATCAATACCCATGATCGTTTTGCCGAATCGCGTTTCGCCGCCAGTCGCCGTGATTTGCGCTGTCAAATCGCCCGTCGCAACAAAAGTGCCAGACCAAATTTTGTCGCCAACAGCTTTTTCTTGCGGTAGCGATTCGCCCGTCAACGCCGCTTCGTTCAGCGCGAGATTATCTGATGATAAAATCTCTCCGTCCGCAGGAATTATACTGCCAAGCCCCAGCGCCACCACATCCCCTGGCACGAGATCGTCACTGATAACCTCTTTCCACTCGCCGTCGCGTTTAACTTTAATCATAACTTTCAAACTTTCCTGCAATTTCGCAATGGATTTATCAGCCTTATGCGTCTGCCATTGACCGATAAAATAATTCAAAAAATACAGCAGAATAATAAACAGTGCGTCTAGTTTATCATTATTAAAATAAGACAAAACCGCCGCTGCAATCAACATTAAACTGATCGGCGAAACCAGCGGTAACAGATATTTTTTACCAAAACCAGCCGACTTATCACGAACAACATTCGCCCCATATTTTTTCAGCAAAGTCGCGACATCTTTACTGCTCAACCCCTCATTTTTCATAGAGATATTTTAGCATAAAATAAATTTAAGCACTAGTTTTATAATGTCACCCCGAATTTATTTCGGGGTCTATCTTATTCTTATATATCGGAGATCCTGAGACAAGTTCAGGATGACAGTACATTTTACTCCCCCTCAACCGCCATACTAACACGGAAACTGAATACTCCAGCCCAACCAGTGTTTGAACCCATTGCAAATATCCCAGAAGCAGGACCAGCTTCCGACGTCGCGCCACGTCCAAACCAAGCCGCTGATGAGTGTGCAAAATACGTATTCTCCAAATCCCAAGATTCCCTAGATAATCCGTCAATAGACTGAACTATGGTGGTTTCATATAATGCATGCCCACCGCAAATTTCAAACGTGCAGTAGTCGTAACCCCACCATTGGCGACTTGTTCCCGCTGACCATGCTGGCGCAACGTCCCTACTAAAACCATCACTCTCCAAATAACTATTCATATAGCCAGCCGCTGGCATGACCGCCATATTAGGAGCCGAGCCAATATTGTCGTAATTGCCCATGGTATAATTCCAAACTGGACCAGCCATATCATATATTCCGTAAATATTACCCGTAGTTGAAGCCTGCTGACCTATTGTCGTATCGTAAGAATTGCAAGTAGCACCAAAAGTGTCTGCCTTATCTTCAAACGGTCCGCACCCTGTTATATATCTGTAATTAGTATTTGAGCTACTCGCGACACTTACGTCATAATAACCGTTATTGTAAACCATTTTATTACCTTGTCCTATCGTCCCGTATTTGGACGTTGAGAGATAAGCAGCCGCGCCCCAGTCGCCAGTCTTCAACATATAAGTTGTGGCATTTTCTGTGAGATTCATGGTATTTATGGCGTCATTTACAGTTACCTCATTTCCGCCAGTAATGTTATTTGCATTTGGTGACATGTTTTTAGAGATCGTAAACTGCGTGCCAATATATTTTCTAAGCATTGGCGATTCATTTGGCTTGATGTGGATATCGGCAGGGGCGATAAGATTTCCGCAAGATACTGGGTCTGTCGCATTGACATTATGGCAGTAAGTGGTAGTTGAAGTCGTAAATTTACCAATCCAGATCCCATTCAACTCCTCATTAGCATCCTCAAAATCGCCATCACTGTTTTTGTCCAAACTAAACGCTGGATGCGTCGCCCACGTCGTCCCAGTTTGGCTTCCGTAAGTTCTTGACACGCCACAGTCATTACGGTAGTCCATTCCACCTGTGTAGTTGTTTGCGCCTACGCTTGTTGTTGGAGCAGTGTTACAGACAGCTACTAGTCCTTGGTATGGAGTTTTCTTTGGAGTATCTGCTTTCTCAAACTTAATGTCAAACATAGCTTGGTAACCATTTGCGTCACAGTCTGCGTCTTGGTAACTTGCACCTGCTAGACCATTACCACAAACAGGCTTATTCCACGGATTTAATCTTTGCACCTCATACGCATACCTCGGCACATAGACCCAGTAACCCAAGATGTCTGCCTCTGGTATAGCTGTGCCTATGGTGGCTATGTCACGGTAGTATTCTAGTGGGGAGTAAGTGCCTGTGCCGTCTGTGTGTTTGGTTCCGTTTGCGTCATAGGTGTTAGTGCTAGAATCTTTGGTGTTTTTTAGTGTTACAGCATTAGCCCATTTGGCATTGTCATAGTTAGCCCATTCATTACCAGCTGTGGATGAACCATCACTGT
>JAISHL010000034.1 GCA_031262565.1 Candidatus Nomurabacteria bacterium
ATAGTCACATCATTAACCTAGAAAAGACGGTTGAGCAACTTGAAAAAGCTTTGCCGTTCATCACCGAAGTTATCGGCAAAGGTCGCCAAATTTTGTTTGTCGGCACAAAAAAGCAAGCGCGCGAAATCGTCAAAAATGCAGCAGAATCTGTCTCGATGCCATTTGTAACTGAGCGATGGCTGGGCGGTATGTTGACAAACCAAACCACAACTTCATCTCAAATCAAGAAGTTGAAAATGTTGGAAAAGCGCATGGCGGCTGGCGAATTGACGAGCCGATATAATAAGCTGGAAGTTCAGCGTTTTCAAGAGGAAATTGACGCGTTGAATGTCAAATACGGCGGCGTAAAAGATATGAAAGGCAAGCCAGGTGTGATTTTCATCACTGATGCAGTTGCTGATCAAAATGCAGTTAAAGAAGCTGTTAAGTTAAATATTCCAGTGGTGGCGATTTGCGACACAAACGCTGATCCAACGGGTATCAAGTTTGTTATTCCAGCGAACGACGACGCGATTACTTCATTGTCGGTCATTACGGATTATGTCGTAGCGGCAGTTAAGAGTGGCGAGAGCGTTTCCGCAAAGAAAGAGCAAGATAAAGCAGAAGCTAAACCAACCGATTTAGCAGGTAAAAGCGAAGAGGAGAAATAATATGGCAGTTTCATTGGACGATGTGAAAAAGTTGAAAGAGTTGACAGGTGTTGGCTTGACTGACGCAAAAAGAGCATTGGAAGAAGCAGACGGCGATTTTGATAAGGCGTTGACCGTTATGCGCGAAAAAGGCATGACTAAGGCGGAAAAGCGCGGTGAGCGTGAAGCGCGCGAAGGTTTGATCGATGCGTATGTTCACAGTGGTCGCATTGGCGTTTTGGTTGAGTTGAACTGCGAAACCGATTTTGTGGCAAAGACTGCGGAATTTAAGGCGTTGGCGCATGATCTTGCAATGCAGATCGCTGCGATGTCGCCAAAATGGATCAACAGCGCTGATATTCCAGCGGAAGAAATTGATCGCAAGAAAGCCGAACTTTTGGAAGCTGCTAAGAGCGATGAGAAAAATTCCAAGAAGCCAGCTGATGTTTTGGAAAAAATTATTCAGGGTCAAATGGATAAATATTTCGACGAATTAGTTTTGATGAACCAGATTTTCTGGAAAGATGGCGAAACTAAAGTTAGCGAACTAGTTAAGCAACATATCGCAAAGCTTGGCGAAAATGTTGTCGTGCGCCAGATGAAGCGTATTGAACTTGGTGTGACGGAATAAAGCCTCAGGGTATGTCATCCTGAACTTGATTCAGGATTTACAAAAATTCATAAACTATAGATGCTGAAATAAATTCAGCATGACAAAAGTATACAGAGAAAAGCGTAGCGATTTGGTCGACTGCGCTTTTTCTGTTAGAATAGAGTTACTATGGATACAGCAATTTACGAACAGAAGTTTGCGGCAGCGGTTGCGCACTTCGAGCAAGAAATCAAAAAAATTCGCACGGGTCGCGCTCATCCAGACATGTTGGACGGCGTGATGGTCGAGGTTTATGGTGCAAAAATGCCATTAAATCAAGCGGCTGGCGTGTCAGCTCCAGAGCCACAACAAATTTTAGTTACGCCATTTGATCCAGCAAATACCGCTAAAATCTCTGCGGCGATTGCGGCGGAAGCGTCACTTGGCTTTAATCCGAGCGACGACGGTCGTAATATCCGTGTGCCAATCCCAGCTTTAACAGAGGAGCGCCGTCGCGAAATTGTCAAAACTTTGAGCGGAAAAGTTGAAGATGCAAAAATTGTTTTGCGTGGCATTCGTGAGGATGCGCGAAAAGCTGCTAAAACCGCCAAGGAATCAAAAACTATCAGCGAAGACGAGCAAAAGCGCATCGAAAAAGGCATTGACGACGATATTGCGAAAAATGTTGCCAAAATTGACGAACTAGCCAAGACAAAAGAAGCCGAAATTATGAAAGTTTAGTGCCGATTTTATCGCCACGTAGAATTTTTTTAACAACATCGCCAGTGTTTCCGTTGGCGATGATTGTTTTTATTCCGAGATTCGTCGATTGAAGCCCCATCTCGATTTTTTCGTAAATACCGTTTGTGACATCAAAACTTTTACTTGCGACAGCCTTAAAATCGCAAAACTCGGCACGATTGATTGACGACATAACTTCGCCGTCTTTTATAATACCGTCAACGTTTGTCAGAAAAATTGCGGTCATCTGGCTGTATTTTTTCTTCAAACTTTGTAAAATCGCTAAGCCGACAGATTCGGTCGAAATGATTCGCACTTTTTTCTGATCATCAAAAGCGCCGTCGCCGTGAACTAGTGGAATAAAACCATTTTTGAATGCGGATTCAATGATCTCGGTTCGCGCGATAATTTTGCCGTTTTTTACTTCGCAAAAAGATGACGGCGACATCGTAAAAATCGGTTTACCTGCGTCAAGAAATTTTTGTGCAACGATTTGCTGTAATTTTTGCACGCTCAAATGCGTAACTGCCGCCCCGAGAATTTGTCGCGAAGTTTTGATCGGCTTATTGAGTTTATATCTTGTCGCCTCGTAATGACCGAATGATCCGCCGCCCGTCCCGATGATGAAATCCGTGTCTTTGGGTAATTTGCGTGGCAAAAGTTTTCCTAACTTCGCGATGAAGTCGGAATTTAACTGATACGGTACAGATTTATCTGTCAAAAGACTGCCGCCAATTTTAATAAAAACTAAACTTTTCATGATAAAAATGATATATCTCGATCGCTGGCGGGTAATGGATTTGGTGCTAAAACTTTTTGTAAGTCAGTTTTCCCCAAAATGCCGCTCGCCACTAAATTATTATACCACGGGCGAACATAGCTGCGAAG
Source organism: Candidatus Nomurabacteria bacterium (assembly GCA_031262565.1). Lineage (GTDB taxonomy): Bacteria > Patescibacteriota > Saccharimonadia > Saccharimonadales > Saccharimonadaceae > WRGU01. Next base: position 2,851 of record JAISHL010000034.1, read on the forward strand.
TTCTAAATTGTCAAGCTGATCGGGCGTGACGAATTTTATACTTGAAATTTCTTTGGTTGGCTGAAAACTATTTATGACATCTTGCGCAATTTCGTTATATATGAAGAAAACTGGGCAAATCGCCAACATATAAGAATTGTCATACTGACCGCCGACCGCGTGCTGATTCAAGAACCAAGATTGAGTTTGTGAAGCGTGTAGATTTTGCGCAAGAATTTTCTTCGAGTTCGCGCCTAATTCCTCGGCAACTCCACGCAAAAATGTTTGCATTGGCGGTTCTGGCGTTTGAAAATCCGCAAGAAAACGTGAAGTTTCGCTTAATGTTCCATATTGTCCAGAGGTGTTTTTTGCGCTGGCGTTGTGCTCGAGAAATAAAAATGAGTTATTTTCCGCGTTAATTACCGCCGCCACTGTGCCGAGTCCCTTGAAGCCCAATTTTTTAATTTCACCTACAATATCGGATGATAATTCGGGCAATTTTCCGTGATCAGCATCTAACAACGAATCTGGAAAATTCAGTTTATCAATCGGGTGGTTTTCGGGACTAAATCTCTCGTGCATATCTTTTCATTTTACCATTTTTAGCTCAAAAAGTAAAGTTTTGCACGCGGTCACACTACTATTTACGGCGAGTTTTTGAATTTTTCGCAATCTGGGTAATTTTTTTATTTGCGTAATAACTCACTTATGGTAAAATGGTTAAAATTTGAGAAAGTGAGGGAAATTTATGGCTTGGTGGCAAATTGTTTTGGGCGTGATTGTGGGACTGCTGGTTTTGGTGGTCTTGGTGATTTTGCATGAACTTGGGCATGCGTGGGCGGCGCGACGCAACGGCGTAAAAGTCGAGGAATTTGGTATTGGGTTTCCGCCGCGCGCGAAGATTCTTGGCAAGTATAAGGGCGTGTTAATTACGCTGAACTGGTTGCCATTAGGCGGTTTTTGCAAGATGAAAGGTGACGACGATTTTGCTAACGTCAAGGGTGATGAGCTTGATGAGCGCAAGAGAAAATCGCGAGACAAAGATAGTTTTGAGGCAGCGAGTTTTTGGGCGAAAACAAAAATTATGTTCGCTGGTGTGTTTATGAACTTTTTGGTAGCGTGCGTGATCATGACAATTTTGGCGTTTATTGGCTTGCCAAAAATCATGCCCGATCAGTTTATGATTAGTTCGGACAATAGCGGTCAAGCTGGTATTGTTGAGATTGCAGAGGTGTTTGAAAAAACGCCAGCCGATAAATCAGGCTTAAAAAACGGCGATGAGATTGTCGCTTTGAGCGAAGTTACCGAGAATGATTGTTTGAAAAAATATCTTGATGGCGACACGGAAATTCTTGAAACTTGCGAAATTAACGAGAAAAATAGTGAAAAAATAACGGAGTCCGCGCAAGTCCCAGAGTTTACGAAAAAATATCAAGGTAAAATCATTAGTGTAGAAGTTTTGCGTGACGGAAAAACTATGAAATACTACGCGAGATTAAATGATGATAAGGCGGCGGAAAAATCTGGCTATCTCGGTTTGCAAACCGCGCAAAAACAATCTGCTACAATTAAAGCTACTTGGTCGGCTCCGCTGGTTGGTGTGGTGAATACTTTGCAGTTTATTTGGATAACGATCGCTGGAATTGGTGGAATGATTGCGGATTTGTTCGTGGGGCTATGGGGATTGATCACTGGTGTGGCGGGCGCGAGCGAAAAAATCGGCGCGGTCGGCGATTCAGTGGCTGGTCCAATCGGAATTTTGGGAACAATTTTCCCTGCGGCGATGGCTTCGGGTGGCGTGGAATTTCTGTTCTTGGTCGGTGTGATTTCGCTCACCTTGACTGTAATGAATATTTTGCCAATCCCAGGGCTTGACGGCGGGCGCTGGTATCTTATCGCGGGCTTCAAACTTTTCCGCAAGGAATTAACGAAAGAAAAAGAGGAAACGATCGTCGGAATCGGCATGTTGGTTCTATTTGCGCTGATAATTTTAATAACCATATCTGATGTGATGAAATTATGGTAAAGAAAAAAGCTGTTAAAAAATCTGCAAAGTCAGTCGATAAAAGCGAGTTTGAAGTCGCTTGGCAATATCTTGATTTTGAGCAAATAGAAGATGAGCAAAACGCAAAATCCTCATTGATTGACAAGATAATCACGACAGCTGGCTGGATTTTATGGATCGTTATCGCGTATTTTGTTGCCAATTTTGTAATGGCGATCATCATGCTGATTTTGAGGCATTATCAACTGATTGATCTAAAAAATCCTGACACAATCACGATTGGCGTGATTAACATATTGATGTATATTTTTCTCTTCATTTTTGCTATATTTTTGCCTGTTTGGTGGAGTAAACGCAAGCGATCTGGAAAATTAAAATTTAGCGATGTCTTGACGCAAGTTGGCTTGTCGCGACCGCCAAAACTGATAGATTTGAGATATTTTGCGGCAGATTTGCCAGTATTTTATATTGTTAATATCGTGATTTCAGGTGTGGCGGCATATATCCTCGGCTCGGAGACCATGGGGCAGGCGCAATCGCTTGACTTTACGGCGACGGGTAATGTTTGGTGGCAACTGGCTATAATTGGTTTTACTTATATCGTTGTTGCGCCAGTTTTTGAAGAAATGACCATGCGCGGATTTTTGTTTGGTAAGCTTCGCAAAAAATTGCCATTTTTGACGACGGCAGTTTTGGTTTCGCTGTTATTTGCGGTGGCACACGGGCAAATTAACGTTGGAATCATGACGTTTATTTTGTCAATGTTCGCTTGTTATATGCGTGAGAAAACTGGCTCAATTTGGGGCGGAATATTTCTGCACGCGTTCAGTAACTGCGTAGCATTCATTTTAGTATTCCTAGCTAGTTGACTTTGACCAAAGCATGCGCTAAACTATTTACCATGAATTTCTTTGATCAATTTAAGAGTATTATTTTGTTGGGACTATCGTTGCCCCAGCTGTGCTTAAAATTGATCGAAGTCCGAGAATAAAATCTCACGCCACAGCTGGATCGGAGGCTTCGATTAAGAAGTCTTTTTTTGAAGTAATTAATAAAATTATAAGGAGTTTGATATGGAATACAATTATTTTAATAATGGAAGGAATAGAGAAGATGAATCTACGATGGACAACCGAAGCATTTACAGTGTCATGAGTAAGACCGCAATGAAGATGACGCTTGCTGAGCCTATTGATGATATTCTCGCGGCTGTGATTTTAGAAAAGATATATACCGACCCTGATGCTAACGATGATATGTGGAAACAGTGGAGAGAACAATAGTCAGTTTTCGTTGATTATGGTAAAATAGTTGCATGAAGATTGCAATTGTCGGATTTGGATTAGAGGGAAAAAGTAATTTTGCGTATTTTAGCAAGAAGTTCCCTGACGCGGATTGGACGATTTTTGACGAAAGAACCGAACTTGACGACGCGCCGAAGAATATCAAAACGATTCTTGGCGACGGCGCGTTTGATCAGATTTTCGGTTTTGATTTAGTTTTGCGATCGGCTGGCATTCCGCCCTACAAAATCTCACAAAAAGAGAATATTTGGTCGTCGACGCGCGAGTTTTTTGCGGAGTGTCCAGCGCCGATTATTGGCGTAACTGGCACGAAGGGCAAGGGGACAACTTGCACGATGATTCGTAATATTTTGCACGCAGACGGTCAAAATGCGTTTTTGGTGGGTAATATCGGCGTGCCAGCTTTGAACGAACTAAAAAAAATCACGGCAGATGACGTGGTGGTTTTTGAGATATCGTCATTTCAGCTCTGGGATTTGGAGCGTAGTCCGCAAATTGCGGTGGTTTTGAGGATTGAGGCGGATCATCTTGACAAACACGGTGATATGGAGAATTATATCGCGGCGAAGTCAAATATCGCATCACATCAAACGCCGAACGACAAAATCGTGTTCTATGAGAAAAATACTGCCAGCCGAGCGATCGCGGAATTATCAGCGGGCGAGCATATTCCGTATCCTGCGAATATCAAGTTTGATACGTCGGTTTTGTGTGTGCCAGGGGCGCATTATATTGAGGACGCGACGGCGGCGATTGCGGCGGTATCTGATATTTTGACCGATTTCGAGTCTATCGAGAAAGGTTTGGCGAATTTTACTGCCATGCCACACCGCTTGCAATGGGTGCGAAATTTGCGTGGCGTGGATTTTTACGATGATAATTTTAGTGCCAGTTATCCGTCGCTGGACGTGGCGGTCAAGGCGTTTCCTGATCGACCGATAGTTTTGATCGCGGGCGGAAAAGATCGCGGTTTGGATAATTTTGATGAAATTGTGCAAGCGATTGATCAATCAACCGTTAAAAAAGTTTTTCTCATTGGCGAAACGGCGCAAAAAATCGCTGACAAATTGAGCGTGGACTATCAGATATGCGAAGATTTGGCGACCGCGGTTGGTTCGGCGGTTGAAATTGCGCAGGACGGTGATGTAGTTTTGATGAGCCCAGGCGCGCCGAGTTTTGACATGTTTAAGTCATTTTACGATCGTGGCGAGCAATTCCAAAAATTAGTCGAGGAGCTGAAATGAAGTTTATTTTCAAAAACTATGATTTTGACGCGACGACTGGGCGGGCGACTTTTCAATATGGCTTTGAAAACGGCATGGATTTTACCGAAACAGTGGATTTTCAGGTAAAAAATGGCGATTTTAGCCATGAGACGTTACATAAGGCACTACAATTAGCGTTTGTTTTGAGCGGTGTGTCATACTGGAAGACTTTTGGCGACGCGGAAATTGACCTCCCGTTTGAGCTTGATCCGACGCAGGTGGATTTTTTTAATGCGACATATCAGGAGGGAATGGGGCAATACGCCTTTGAAAATCACTTAAATCGCGAAAATCTAGCGCATTTTGCAGTTAGCAAGGATGATAATCAGTGTGCGACAAAATACGCTGGCGAAGGTGTTTTAGCTCTGCAATCTGGCGGCAAGGATTCACTTTTGCTCGCGTCGCTGTTAAAAAAACAGGGGCAAAAATTCACGCCGTTTTTTGTGGCGAGCGGTGATCATCACCCAGCTGTTTTAGATGAATTGGGTGAAGATTTGGTTATAATTCGGCGCAATATTGACCGTGAGGCGTTACAAAAAGCGGCAAATAACGGCGCTCGCAACGGGCATATTCCAGTGACATATATCGTGCAAAGTTTGGCGCTGATCCAAGCGATTTTACTGAACAAAAATCAGGTTTTGGTGTCGATTGGGCATGAGGGTGTTGAACCGCACTCTTATATTGGCGATTTAGCGGTCAATCATCAGTGGTCAAAAACGCGGGAAGCTGAGCAATTATTCTCAAATTATGTTTGTAATTATATTTCGCCAGATTTGCAAATTGGTTCGCCGATTCGCCAATTATCAGAGCTAAAAATCGCAGAACTGTTCGCAAGATATGCGTGGGCGGATTTTGGTCATAAATTCAGCTCGTGCAATGTGGCAAATTATCGTCAACATGCGGATAATTCGGTTTTGAAATGGTGTGGCAACTGCCCAAAATGCGCCAATGCGTTCTTGATTTTTGCGCCTTTCGTGACCGCACCAGAATTAAAAACGATTTTTGACAATCAAGATTTGTTTGGCAAAAAAAGTTTGGAATATTCTTTCAAGGGCTTGCTTGATATTGACGGCGTAATGAAACCGTTTGAATGTGTCGGCGAAACTGACGAGTTGAGATTGGCATATCAAATGTCGCAAGCGGTGGGT
>JAISHL010000041.1 GCA_031262565.1 Candidatus Nomurabacteria bacterium
GCAACGTTTTCAAAGAGTTCAGACGGCAAGATAAAATAGCCTTTTTCGTGGATAATGGCAGTTCTTTCGTCCATTGGCATATTTTGCTTGACAAATTCGTCAGTTAGGTTAGCGTAGTCAAAATTAGGGTCATCTTCTCCGTCGTTGATATATTGGCGTAGATTGTCTGACATAAATCGGTAGAAAAGAAAGCCCAAAACATAACTCTTAAAATCCCAACCGTCAACCGACCCCCTTAAGTCATTAGCAATTTGCCAGATTGCTTTATGTAATTCTGCGCGCTGTGATTCTTTCGTCTTATCCATAAAAACAGTATATCACTTTTTAGCTACATTATGGATTTGTGTTCGATTTTTGTGATGATAATGTGATCCAAAAGTGGGATTCCCACCATTTCTCCAACGGATTTTAAGCGGGCGGTTACGGCGTTGTCTGCTTGAGATGGAGTGAGATTTCCTGACGGGTGGTTGTGGGCGACAATGATAGCCGCGGCGCGGTCTGAAATTGCCGGAGCAAAGACTTCGCGCGGGTGGACGAGTGAGGAAGTTAGAGTGCCAATGGTGATGATGTGTTTTTTAATTAGGCGGTTGGCGCCGTCCAGAGTCAGAAGAACAAAATGTTCTTGGGTTTTATGTCTTACGTCGCTCAAAATAGTGGCGACTTTTTCTGGAGAATCTATGATGGGACGATCTGGTTCTGTTAAATATCTCCGCGCCAGCTCAAACGCCGCCAAGATTTCCGTGATTTTCGCCACGCCAAGCCCTGAAATTTCTTGGAGTTGTTGATATAAAGTTTTACTATCCGAAGATGAATTTAATGTTTCTGGATTATGATTATCGGGAGATTCTGAGATAAATTCGGGATGACAAGTTTTATATTCTTTAAGGATTTACAAAACTTTCCGCGCCAAAGTTCCAACATCCGCTTTTGCGTTGCCCGACCCGATTATTGCCATTAAAAGTTCTAAATCTGTCAGTCCGCTCGCACCGATTCGTTTCAATTTCTCGCGTGGTCGGTCGTCTTTGAATTTGTCTTGGATTTTCATACACCAATTTTAACATAATCATGATATAATTGTTGATAGATAAATAAGGAGGAAAATGAACGAGATGCGCGATCCAAAAACTGACCACTTGATTACGCCAGAAAATGCGGCTCTGGTCGTGATTGATTACCAGCCAACTCAGGTCAACTCGATAAATTCAATGTCGCGCGAGAAATTAGTTCATAATATCAATGTGGTCGCAAAAATCGCCAAAGCTTATAATTTGCCAGTGGTTTTAACGACCGTCAACGTGGCGAATGGGCGAAATAAAGATACAATCGACAGCCTGAAAACAGTTTTGAGCGACGCGCCGTCGATTGATCGCACAACGATGAATTCTTGGGAAGATGTCAACTTTCGCAACGCCGTGAACGCGATGGGGCGTAAGAAAATTCTGATGACTGCGCTTTGGACGGAAGTTTGTTTGACTTTCCCAACGCTCGACATGATAAAAGAAGGTTATGAAATTTATCCAATCGTCGACGCGGTTGGCGGCACATCAAAATTAGCACACGACACGGCTTTGCGACGAGTCGAGCAAGCTGGCGCACAACTTGTCACAATTCCCGGATTGTTGTGCGAATTACAACGCGATTGGAGTCGCACCAATACTGCCAGCGATTTTCTGAACTTGATGTTTGAGAGTGGTGCATTTTTGAAAGTCTAATTTACGCCTTAATTAAATTACGCCCGCCTTAGGTCGCGCCTCCAATGAAAAATCACCTCTTTTGTCGGAGGTGATTTGAAAATCGTGCAAATTTTATTTAGCCGTCAAAAATTATTTGCGCAAGCCAAGTTTTTCAACAACTTTTTTATACTGCGCAAAATCGTTCTTTTCAAGCGCTTTCAACAGTTTTTTGCGAAGACCAACCATTTGCAACAAACCACGGCGAGTTGAGAAATCGTGCTTGTTGACTTTCATGTGATCAGTTAATTCGTTGATACGCGCCGTCAAAATCGCGATTTGCGCCGATGGCGAGCCAACGTCGTTCTTGTTAACTTGGGTCAATTTGATAGCAGCTGCTTTTTTATCCTTAGTAATCATCTGAAACTCCTATTTCTCTTCCTTCTTAACAGTTTTCTTCGCGGCAGGTTTCGCAGTAGTCTTGGCTACTTTTTCAGCGACAGGCGCTTTTGCGACTGCGACAATTTTAACGCCAGCAGCTTTTGCCTTATTTGACAAGTGCGACAAACGACGTGAACCAGCCTGTTTTGTCAAAACATTTTTCTTAACAGCGGTGTCGATTTTACTCTGAGCTTCGCGCAACGTATCAAAAGTTGGGCTAGCTTCAAAAGCTTTGACAGCTTCACGCATTGCTCGTTTTGTGCGCAAGTTCTGCGCGTAACGGCGCTGATCTTGTTTCATTTTTTTGGTTGCTGATTTGATAATCGGCATATAAAACTCCTCTCGCGGCGATCCTAAGACCGTGGACGCGTTAATTTAACCTTAGAATTGTATCAAAAAATATTGCTTTGGTCAAATATTTGCATTTATAAAACGATCATGCTAAAATCTTTCATAAGAGGTATATATGAATGAAAAAAATCCAGAAAAACAGATTGTTGAAAAAATAAAAAAAGTTTCTAATATTTTAGTGACGGTTTCGCGCAATCCGAATGTTGACCAGCTTGCGTCAGCTTTGGCGTTGACGATTTTGTTAAACAATCTCAAAAAGCACGCGACCGCAGTGTTTAGTGGGCAAATTCCGCCAGTGATGAACTTTTTAGCGCCAGAGAAAACTTTTGAAAATAATGCGGACAGTTTGCGCGATTTTATAATTTTGCTTGATAAAAATAAAGCCGACCGCTTGCGCATGAAAACCGACGGCGACATTGTTAAGATTTTGATTACACCATATCGCACCAAAATTACATCTAGCGACATTAGTTTTAGCGACGGCGATTTTAATGTTGAATTGGTGATTGCGATTGGCGTTGATAACAGAGATGAGCTGGATCAAGCGTTGCTGGCGCATGGGCGAATTTTCCACGATGCCGTGCTGGCGACATTAAATATTACAGATAGACAGGATAATTTGGGAACGATTAGCTGGAAAAACACCGCTGTAAACAGTTATAGTGAGATGGTTTCCGAAATTGTGAATGATTTGAGCGATAACGACATTTCTCTGCTTGATGAGCAGATTTCAACGGCGCTTTTGACTGGCATTGTCGCAACGACCAACCAGTTCCGCAATAATAAAACTACCCCAGAAATTATGAAATTGTCTGCTGATTTAATGGCGAAGGGCGCTAATCAACAACTTGTCGCGTCAGAATTAGCCGCCTCAAAAATAGAGAAAGCCGAAGAAACGAAAATTCCCGAGGAAGTCGATGAAGTTTCCGTGTCAGATGAAATAATCGCACCAGTTGAGCCACCAAAATCCGATGATAGTCTAGCAACTCTTGAAATTCGACCAGAAGCACCTGTGGCTTCCGAGAATGATTTAGATAGTTTGATCGCACGAAATAATGCGTCCGTATCGAGTGTGCCGAGTATAAACGAGGAGTTGCAAAATATAACTCCACCGACCATTGCTCCGCTCGAACAAGAACCAGTCGCGCAAGCCGAATCACCAGTTGAATCTGAACCGATCATATCAACACCTTCAGAGCCGATTCAATCGACAATTCTACCACCAACTGAACCCGTTTTACCTGTTTCACCACCGCCAATTGAGCCAGAAGCTAGCCCTGCAAATTACGACGATGAGGATTATTCACCCAGCGAGCCAACTGCAACTTTACCGTCGCTAGAACACGGTCGAACTGATCTGCAAATTCCGCCAATGCCGTCACTTAGCACGCCATTGCCTCCACCGCCACCTCTACCAATGCCAGATTTTCACGATATGCCACCGTTACCAGCCGAGCCAACCCCAGCACCAGAGCCAACACCACAAGTTGCGCCAAATGAAACGATTACCCCGTCTGATAATTCGGTTATTTTCCCGACAGGTGGAACTGAGGAACGAACTTCTACGCCCGCACCAGCAACCACTGTCGACCCGTCGCAATTCCAAATTCCGAGCTAAAAAGTATTTATTGACCAAAAAACCTTGTTAAATAATATTTGCAAACAGTCATTCCGTACTGTGATATAATAGGGATATTATGGGAATTATTACAAAAATAGCAACGAAAAACGCCAGATCGTGGTTAAAAAATCATTGGCAATATATCATAATTTTTGTCGCAGCAATTATCTGCACATGGGCTTATTTGCGCCCCATTGGCGAAACTATAATTTCAGTCGATGCAAAATTTCACATACATCGATATTTTAGTTTTGAAGTAGGGCTATTTAATGGCGGTCTTAACTCGTTTGCAGAATCAGGAATAGGTTCCGAACCAACAATTTTCTACGGTCCTTTTCAAGCAGCCATAGTGACCGTTTTGCATTTCTTGCTATCAGATATGGCATTAGCAATAAATATTTTTATTTTTCTCGCAGTATTTTTTGCTGGCGTGCTGATGTATAAATTCATCAAGAAATACT
>JAISHL010000059.1 GCA_031262565.1 Candidatus Nomurabacteria bacterium
GCAACGGCGTATCTGGAAAATATCAAACTTCAAGCAGTTTAGACGAGCTAATTAAAAATTGGCGACCAGAGCAGATGTTGCCACGCTCATATAAAGATACGCGAAAATTGCCAACAAAAATCAATGGACTAAGCGAAGGACTAAAATAAATATGACCGCGTCCGCTAAAAAATCACAAAAGTCTGGCTTATATATCGTGATTGAGGGGCAAGATGGCACGGGCAAAACAACTCAGGTGAACTTGTTGGCGCAATATTTTGCAGATCAAGGTCGCGAAGTTACGACTTTTGACGAACCCGCTGGGTTGCCGTCAACCGACGCAATGCGCGACATCATAAAAAACAAAGATCTCGATCTGGACGGGACTACTCAATTGCTTTTATTTACGGCAGCGCGCAATGAATTATGGAAGAAAAAAGCCGAGCCAGTCTTGGCGCGCGGAGGCGTAGTTTTGACGTCACGTAATTGGTGGTCAACGCTAGCATATCAAGGTTATGGACAAGGTGTAAAATTAGAAAAAATCAAGCAGATCACACGCAAACTTTTACCGAAACACTATGTAGAACCCGACAAGGCGGTGATTCTGGTTTTATCAGAGAAAGAAAGAATAAAACGCATGCAAAAACGTGATCAAAACTCCAAAAAAGATACTTTTGAGTCAAAGCCGTCCGAATTTCAAATGAAGGTGAATCAAGGGTATGAAACTATCGCTAGCGAACTAAAAATACCTGTAGTCGACGCGAGCGCCACTATTGACGAAGTTCATGCTAATATTTGCAAAAATATTATAAATATGCTATAATAAAAGGATGAGCAGTTACGAAAAAACGCAACGCGACCAGCGATTTAAGCAGATCGCCGAGAATACGCCAAATTTACCACTAGTGTCAGATGACGCTAATTTTACGCTGGGCTTTTACAAAACTTATAACCATTGTGCGCCAAATTTAACAGAGGCAGATCTTGCAAAATCGGTTAATATATTGAAGGATTTTTGTCACGACGATTTCCCGATGAAAAAACATCCAATTTACGACGCGGTAGCGATGGGCGAAATCGGAAATAACGTTCTCGGCAGCCTTTATAGTTCAATTGCAAAACAAGCCTTAAAAAGCTATCACATGTATCGCAATAAGCACAGTGAATACGTTTTTACACTCCTTAACGACCAGATTAAATTGCGCCAATCTTGGCAAAAACAAATGGACACCTCCTTAAATAACGAGTTGATTACCGACCCGCAGATTTGGCTGGCAAGTCCGCAATATATCACGCCAGATGGGTTGTTAAACTCTGTGAAAAATATCAACTTGGAGGCAGTTTTGATTCAGTCTAGCCAAACTTTGGCGTGGATTAGAAATCGGCTTGATTTGCCGACAAACGATCTGACAGCAACCGATAATTCACCAGAGATGTTGCGACAGATCACTTTGGCGCAGTCGCTTCTTGCGCCACTCTGCGAATTGATGGCTTACGACGGATTGGCAATGGCGCTAAATAGTGCGGCTTTTCAGGCGAGATTGCAAAACAGTGGTAATGCGAAATATATTGATCAGGCGCGCGAACGATTAAAAGATATTCGAGATCCAGAGCAGGTGATTCAGAAAGTTAGCGACTCAACAGACTTTTTCGTCGGCAGTGGTTGTCATGATTTATCTTTTAACTATGATGCCGAGCGCCACGGAATTTTATTTGGCGAAGGACTTTGCGAGCCAGACTGCTTGAATGGCAAAACTGTTGGCGTGCGATGGCGACGAAAAGGCACTGGACAGTTGGCGTGGAAAATGTATCAAAATGAAATTAACGGAGATAACGAGGCGACTGGCGACGATATCGGCATAACTTATATCATGGATAATGACGACGATATGACGAAAGTTTTTGAACAATATATTGAGCGATCTTTAAGCGGTTCATCTGATAAGTTTTCATTAAACATAAATCGCAAAGACAAAATTAAAGTTGCCAGCTCGTCGCCAAGTTTTATTGACATGTTCCGCCCAATTATTGAGCGACAAAATGTGCAGGATCAAAGCGTCATCAAGCAAGTTAACAAAGCCTTCCGCGACGTTAAAATTCGCACAATCGACGGCGACAATGTGCCATTTGAAGCGCAACTAGCGACCAATCAAGATCGCAAAGATAATCGCATCGGACCAGCCGCCCATATCTTTTATAAGCAAGGTCATAATCCGCACCCCGAAGATTTGAATAATGTGGAATGGATTTGGCGACGACGCGAACATATTGGTAGTAAGCAACTAATAAGTGCCAGTGTTAACGCGGCACAACTACTCATAGGTTACATCAGAAAAACCAATTTGACTTTTTAAGTCGCGATTTGCAAATTTTATCATGTTTTGATATAATGTGCGGAGCGTTATCAAAGACAGCGACGGAAATGTGAGTTTCTTAATCAGGTCGCCGAGATAAAATCTCTTGATGTTGATAACGAGCGAAGGCGAAAGATAATTAGAGTTTACTGTAATTATCATGAGCCGAGCGCTGTTATGTCCCGAAGGGAACGTAACGACCACTTTAACAATTCGGGTTGTAAAAAATATTAAACCAGAGAGGAAAATTTTATGGCAATTTCACGCGATAAAAAGCAAGCTTTGGTTGAGGAGTTGACGAATTTACTTTCGACAGCCAAAATGACTGTGTTTGCGCAGTATAACGGCATTGACGTTGCATCTTTGCAACAGTTGCGCCGTGCCGCTCGCGAACAAAATGTAACAATCAAAGTTGTCAAAAATCGCCTAGTGCGCGTTGCACTTGGTAAAGCCGACAATTTGAAAGATGTTACAACGACTGATATGAAAGGGCAGTTGCTCTACGCGATTTCTTCAGAAGATGAAGTTGCGCCAGCGCAAGTGCTTGCAAAATTTGCAAAAGATCATCCTGAACTCGTCTTTGCGGGCGGATTCAGCGGTGAAGGTGCGACTTTGAGTGCGGCTCAGGTTACTGATTTGGCAAAACTGCCAAGCAAGAACCAGCTCATCGGCGAAGTCGTTGCGCAACTTTTGTCGCCAGTCAACGATGTCACCAACGCGCTATCAGGCAATTTGCACGCGCTTTTGGATGGTTTGGCAGAAAAAGCTCCTGCTGCGTAAAAAGTATTTTATTCAGCAAAAAGTTTGCTTAAAAATCTCAATTTTGAGATAGATTATAATTTAAGAAAGGAAGAATTATGGCAGATGTTAAAAAACTAGCCGAAGAATTAGTCAAATTGACAGTTCTTGAAGTTAACGAATTGAAGAACGTTTTGAAAGATGAATATGGTATCGAACCAGCTGCAGCCGCTGTTGCAGTTGCTGGTCCTGCCGCTGACGGTGGCGCTGCTGCCGCTGATGAAAAGACTGA
>JAISHL010000055.1 GCA_031262565.1 Candidatus Nomurabacteria bacterium
GAACGACTATTTTTTGTCTGATATTATCAACGATTTTATCGAGTATGTCGAAGTTGAGCGTGGTCGCGCGCAAAAAACCGCCGAGAACTACCGCTTATACATGGAGCGACTGGTAGAATTTGCAGGCAATATTCAGGTGTCGAAAATTGATTCCGAGCTGATTCGCAAATATCGTCTTTGGCTGAATCGCTATGTTGACAATCAAAACCGCGAGCTGAGTCGCATAACGCAGAACTATCACCTTATCGCCCTGCGCAGTTTTCTGAAATATTGCAGTCGGCGCGACATTTCTACACTTGACGCCGCAAAAATTGACTTGCCAAAAGTTAATAAAAAGCAGGTTTCGTTTTTATCTTCCGACGAAGTTTCGCGGTTGATGAGCGCGATAGACGATAAAAAAACTAGCGGACTGCGCGATCGTGCCATTCTTGCCCTACTTTTTTCGGGCGGACTGCGTGTATCGGAGCTTTGCAATCTCAACCGCGACCATATCAATTTGCAACGTATGGAATTTACGGTTCGTGGTAAAGGTCAAAAAGACCGCCCGATTTTCATTTCTAAATTCGCCGCAAACGCAGTTGAACAATATTTGTGTTCAAGAGTTGACTCTGCTAAACCGCTTTTTTTGAACGACTCGCGAAATATTATGCACGGTGATCCCGAAGACAAAATCAGCAACAAAGATGGCGAAAATCGACGTTTATCGCCCCGCTCCGTCCAGCGAATCGTTAGCTATTACGCCAAAGCGGCGGGAATTACCAAACACGTTTCGCCACACACTTTGCGTCACTCTTTCGCAACAGATCTACTCATGAACGGCGCAGATCTTCGCTCAGTTCAATCTTTACTCGGGCACCAAAATATCGCAACAACACAAATCTACACCCACATCACCGACCCACATTTGCGTGAAGTTCATAGTAAGTTTCAGAGTGATCCGCTATCGTAAAAACATTTTACTGACGCGGGATTGAGTAAATAATGTGTTCAATAAGTAAATCTTAGTCACTATAGCTACAATTGTCACTACCATTAGCAGCAAATACGCTCATATTCTTGCATATCTTCGAGGCGGACTCAATGGCATAATCTGGCCACAAAGCTTCGTCTTCACCGCCATTCACTGACTCGAGCCGTGCTTCTAGTCGACGGAATGAATCAACTGCACGACCTGTCACGTCAACCGCTGCCTGACCACCTGCATAATAGAGCTGTGTGCCGCCATTTTTTCCGGCGCTGATTTCTACTGTGGCTTCTTTATATATGGATTGCAGACGCAGATATGTATTCTCGTTTAAGTCGGAGGTATTATAGATATCACTATCCACATTAGTCCAGTTTTTAACCGTAAAGCTAAATGAGCAAGTTGCACCGCATTTATATTGTATGATTGGTCGATCTACAAATTTATTTCCGTTACTACTAGCGTATCCCGTACTGTTTAGATAGCTATGCGAGTTACCATTGATGTCATCATCAATAGAATATTTAAAACAATCTAATGGCACAACTCCCGATAAGCTTGATGTACTGTCGTTGTATAGACATCCACCATTGTGAACATTACTTTCAGTCGCGTCTGCAACCGTAATAGAAGCTGATCTTTTAAACGACTCGGAAATAAGCCGCTTAGAGCTATCACTACTCGGTCTAATCGTAAGCGCCCGAATACTCTTATTTAAGGCATCAGTACTATACCCTCCAAATGTATTCACCGCTTCCAATCTCAATACTGCTGGACCTTGCCAGTCACTATTTGGAAGATATCCGCCAGCTAGCGGACTTTTAGTGTCACTCCATTTTATATTGATATAGTCTGGTTTAGCAAGCTTACCGCTCGAATCAACCCACTTCATCGGGATCACTTTTGAGTCGCCAGTTTCTGCATCTAGCGTCGTAGTGACAGATTCAGGGTTGCTAGTAATTTTCAGGCATAAATAATATTCCCCATTGTTGCCAACTCTAACTTGATTATTAGCATCTTGATCTCCGCTCAATCCGACACTAGTCGTGAGAGTAGAACTAAGTATATCATTACATCCTTGACCGTCTAATGTGCTAGCCAATATCTCGCATCCTCCTGACGGTGGCTTACCGACAGTATCAAATAGACCATTACCATCGCTATCAAATTCTTCATAACAATACGCCAACATTCTCTTTGCGTCTTCAATTCCCGACTCGGCGGCGGCGACAGCGCGAGCATTCAACTCGTCATTCTGCGCCTGACGCGAAGTTGATAACATAATCTGTGTGAAGCTGATGACGACGACCGAGAAGATCAAGATAAACATCGTGACCGTGATGATTGACACTTGCCCCGATTCTGATTCGCGCGCCGCCCATAGTGATTTTCTTTTCATTAGCCATTCCCCTTATTTCTTCTATATACTGTAAAATTCAAATCCGTAAACGCGCAATATTGGTTCGGTCCGCTCGCATCTTCGCAGATATAGCTCCCATTTTGTTCCACTGGACGATTGTCGCCACTCGTCGAAAGAACGATATGGAAGTTCACCAATCTACCATCACTACTTGGCATTACATCAAATCTTAGAACGTCAATATTTCGACCGATTAAAGTAGTTTGTCCGCTCTGATCTGATGCATCAATAGCCGAAGAAGGGTCGCTACAGTATTTATCACTATTATCACCAGATATTCGCAATAATCGCAGGCCTGATCCATCTCCCCCGTTTATATGATCCGCAATTGTTCCATCTTCATTAACTACCGTAAAGCCGACTGTTCCGTCGCTGTTCGTTATATTCCAAATATACGCTACATCGCCAACACACAGGCGGCCGTATCCTCGCGCGTCATAATTCACAGATTCACTCCCAAACCGTAACTGATCCATAATATCTGTATTTATTTGACGAGCGGCGGCGTTGATTTGATTTAGTTGCAGTCCCCTCTGATATGTCGACATAATGTTTATGAGCGTCGACGCCAAAAATACCACAATGAAGCCGATCGCTAGTAGCGCCATGCCTAACTCAACCAGCGTAAAGCCAGCCTCGCGCGCTATTTTTTTTGTCTTACTCTGCGTCATAAATCCTCACTATCGTTGAGCTTTGTGATTGCGGTAGACTGCCGAGCGGCGTCCAGCATGCTTTGATGTAAAAATCGTAATAAGCTTTACCACTGCTATCTCCGGTATATTTCACCGCATCAATCCAAATGCCGTTACCAGAAGTGGCGCGATTGTTCGGATTACAACCATCCCCACTATCATCATTATTTTCTAAACCAGTCTCTATTTTTACGTTACTTATATCATCTCTATCATTCATATAGAAACTTCCTGCCGTAGGCGTAGTTATATTTCCAGTCGTTATTGCATATCTTGTGGTTATGTTGATATTTCCATTTTTATCATCCGACACTGCTAGCTTTTTTATATCTTCCCATGTCGCGCTGTCTTGACTATGTACATAATGCAACAGCTCCGCCTGCGAGTTCATCTCGGCGCGAACGGCGGTGCGCTCGGCAGAGTTCAAAATTGACACATAATTGCGGTTCATGATTGACATGACACCAGACACAACAATGCCCAAGACAGTTATAGCAATCAATACCTCAATCAAGGTGTCGCCTCGTTGCTTACTATGGAAAATCAGTTTTTTCATATTGCGCCCTCACAAATGGTATTCAAATTAGTGATATCTTCGGGGGACTTATCTAGTGGTTCTTGCGGAATAACCATTTTTACGCCCGAAGAACTTGATCCTCCATCTAAACATAGCGCGCCACCAGAAAACCCAGACTGTCCATTTTCAATAAATATTGCAACATGCTCATTGGCAGAAATATAATTTCTTCCTGCTGAATTTGAGGTTGAATATCTATCAATTTCTATATTAGAGGCTACTATAATATTACCACTGACTGGTCCTCGAAAAATAGCTATGTTGCTCTCGCTACCCGAATTAAGTACTTTGCCATGTTGCGCATCGCCTGCGTACCTTGGATTATAATCATACATACTTACAAATTCCCCACCCCATTTTATTTGATAGTCTTGCGATCCGACCAGACCCAGTTCTGTTTTTTTCAATACATCTAAATCATTTGTGCCGACTATATTACTGTTGGCCGAAATATAACTGATTTCAACTCTTGATAAATCATCTTCATCAAATCCAAATCTCATTATCTTGCCAACTATTAGACATCCGCTCGTCCCCGCAACCGTATCATCAGGCTCACCACAAACCTTAGAACTTCCCCTCTCATTTATCCCATTTCTCACTTCTTCGTATTGATCCTGAATCAGGGAGCGCAAAGAGATTATTGTGTCTTGAAAACGTTGCCGCGCCACTACGCCCGACAGTCCAGACAAAAGCAATAACAGAGCCGCCGATATTGCAAGGAATAGCGACACCTCTATAATTGTAAAACCCCCTTGTTTTTTCACACCACAATTATATCGCAACAAGCCACTTCCCGCAATACCTTTATGCTTAATTTTTTAGAAAAAGCTGTGGAATTTGTGTGAAATTTGTATAAAATCAGTGGACAGAAAATTAGATAAACAACATTAAATCAGTTTGCAGCCACTTGACAATCTGTGCGCCAAACAAAACGACAGCAAAAGTCGCGATGATCAAAAACGGACCAAACGGAATTTTGCTGGTCATTTTGACTTTTTTGCGCAACATCGACGGCATGACGTAAAGTGTGCCGAGCAAATTGGCGGCGAATAAAATAATCAGCGACTCTTGCCACGACGCAACCAGACCGACAAATAGCCCGAATTTCACATCGCCAAAACCGACCAACTTCCCTTTTGACAAGATGTAAATACTGCCATAAATCCCCGCAACGGGAATGAACGCCAAAATCCGACCGACAATCAACTGCCCAGCCGACGCTCCCGCCGTCAAATCTACAACAAAACTCGTGATCGCAAAAGCTACGCCGACAATCAAGAGTGGAAACATCAATTTATTCGGTAAAAGTTGCCATTTTGCGTCATAAACCAAGAGAGCCGCCATTAAAATCAGCGCGATCAGCCAAAGGATAAACAGAGTTATTCCGCCCACAGCCCAACTAAACGGCCACCATAAAAACGAGATTAAAAACGCCACGCCGAGAAAAATTTCCAGCAAGAATGTTGTCGCGCCGATTTTTTTATGGCAATAGCGACATTTTCCGCGCAAGCAAATCCAAGATATAATCGGCAGAAGTTCAAACCATAATAAGCGGTGATGACAATGTTCACACTCGCTGTGACCGCCACGCCAAAACTCGCGCCAAAGTTTGCCACCTTTTTTCATTCGCCAAACCAACGCACCAACAAACGAGCCAAACGCCGCACCAAAAATAAACGCACCGACCGCCAAAATCCACTTCTCCATCAATTTCCCTCCAATAAAATATTGTTCATGGTTAATATTGTAACATAGATGAGTGAGATTTTATAAACACGCTATATCTAGTGTCTATACGCTATATATAGCGTGTTTAGTTTGCGTATTATTTGTCGCTCGGCAATGGAAAACTGCGCGCAAATTCAATAACTTCCTGATGCAGTTTTTCTAATTCTGCGTCGTCTTCCAGATGAACGACGGCTTGCTTCATCCATTCGGCGATTTTGACCATATCGTCCTCTTTTAGTCCGCGCGAGGTGATAGCTGGTGTGCCGAGTCGGATTCCACTTGGGCGGAATGGCGGCAATGTATCGTCAGGGATTGCGTTGGCGTTGAGCGTTAAGCCGATTTTATCCAGCGCGATTTCCACCTCTTTACCGTTGATAGCAAAACTTTCGTTTACGTCCGCCAGAATCAGGTGATTATCCGTGCCGCCCGAAACCAATTTGAAGCCACGTTTTTGCAACTCACTCGCCAATTTCTTCGCATTTTTGACAACTTGCGACGCATAATCTTTAAATTCTGGTTGAAGCGCCTCATGAAATGCCACGGCTTTGGCGGCTACAATGTGCATCAATGGTCCACCTTGTGTGCCAGGAAAAACCGAGCGGTCAATCAAAGTTGGAATATTTGCCAATGTTTTTTCTGGTTTTTTCAGAGGATTTCCAACGACACCTTTGCTTAAAATCAAGCCACCGCGTGGTCCGCGCAAAGTCTTATGTGTTGTAGTTGTTACAACATGAAAACCATAGTCAAATGGGTTTGGATGCGCACCACCAGCGATTAAACCAGCCACATGCGCCATGTCCGCCATCAATAAACAACCCGCGATTTTCTGCCCAATCTCAGCAAAGCGTGCAAAATCTGGGATTCGTGAATACGCCGAATAACCGACCAAAATAATTTTTGGCTGTTTTTCGATCGCGATTCGCTCAATCTCGTCGTAATCAAATTCGCCAGTTTTTGGATCAATGCCATAACTGATGAAATTGTAAATTTTCGCACTTTGCGTCACAGGCGAGCCGTGCGTCAAATGTCCGCCGTGACCCAAATTCATTCCCAAAACCGTATCGCCTGGTTCGAGCCATGCATTATAGACCGCATTGTTCGCCTGTGCGCCAGAGTGCGGCTGAACGTTGGCATGATCCGCGCCGAATAATCGAATCGCTCGTGCGATCGCCAAGCGCTCAATGCGATCGGTGTTCTCCTGACCGCCGTAATAACGCTTGTCGGGCAGGATTTCAGAGGCGATTTCTTGCTCCATCTTTGCAAAAACTCCTCCTTTGTCATCCTGAACTCGTTTCAGGATCTCTTCATCAGATGCCGAAACAAGTTCGGCATGACATGTTAGTTTTTCAAAACTCGGATAACCTTCTGAATATTTATTCGTTAAGACCGACCCCATCGCTTGCAAAACTTCGCGCGAAACATAGTTTTCTGACGGAATCAGTTCCAATCCGTCGCGCTGTCTGCTCTGCTCCGATTCAATTAGTTCAAAAATTGCCTTGTCGTTCATAAAATCCCCTCCTTTAAAATTAAAATTTTCTTAGCATTAAAAGCAAATTAAATCATAGACTCTCCCGCCACTTGAAATTCGCCAGTTTTTACAAAATTTTTATACGCCGCCCAGAGTTCTGCGTGACACGGATATAATTCCAAATTATCAATTTCGTCAGGCGTAAACCATTTTTTATCACCAACTTCTTCTTTATCAAAATCGTCACTCTCGGAAGTAAATTTGTCCGCCAAAAAAGCAACAGAAAAAACCTGCGTTTCATCGCCATTTTTATAACGCAAATGGTGTTTTTTGCCAGACATGATCGCAATCGGTTGTAGATCACTTGGATTAGCCGACAATCCGCCTTCTTCCAATAACTCGCGCGCCGCTGATTCGCGCCACGTATCATCACGCTCAACATAGCCACCTGGAAAAACCCATTTTTCAAAATCTTTATTAAGAACCATCAAAAATTTCCCGTCACGCATCGCGATAACATCTATGGTCGGCAAAACTAAAACACCTTCCCCGACACGCGATCGCAACCACTCCACATAAGATCCTTTGTATGGCATAACGTTTATAATTATAGCACAGTTAGTATAAATATCCTCACCCTATTAACAAATTTTTGAGAACGAGTATAATGGTTTTATTGTTTTAATGGAGGAGGTTTATGTTTAAGACGAAATATGCTAAAAAAGTTTTTGAGGCGGCGGAAGCGCGCGCGCCGTGGGAAAACGAGTTTTTACAGGCAGTCAAAGAAGTTTTATTGAGTATCGAGCCAGTTTTGGCGGCGAATCCAAAATATGAGCAACACGCGATTTTGGAGCGCATGATTAATCCTGATCGCCAAATTGCTTTTCGCGTAACTTGGGTTGATGACGCGGGCAAAATTCAAGTGAATCGCGCGTATCGGTTTGAATTTAACGGCGCGATTGGACCATATAAAGGCGGCTTGCGTTTTCATCCGTCAGTCAATTCCAGCGTGATTAAATTCCTCGGTTTTGAGCAAGTTTTCAAAAATGCTTTGACAGGCTTGTGGCTGGGTGGCGGTAAAGGCGGTAGCGATTTCGACCCTAAGGGTAAATCTGACGCAGAAGTTATGCGATTTTGCCAAGCGTTTATGAGCGAATTGTATCGTCATATCGGAGAAAATACTGATGTTCCAGCGGGCGATATTGGTGTCGGCAAACGAGAAATTGGCTATTTATACGGTCAATATCGCAAATTGACGAATGAATTTACTGGCGTTTTAACGGGTAAAAGTTTAGATTTTGGCGGTAGTCTTGGACGAACCGAGGCGACTGGCTATGGGCTTTGCTACTACACCGCCGAGGTGATGAATCAGTTGATGAATGATGGCTTTGAAGATAAAACTGTAGTGATTAGCGGTAGTGGCAATGTGGCGATTTTTGCAGCCGAGAAAGCGACTGAACTTGGCGGAAAAGTTGTCGCCATGAGCGATTCTAGCGGTTATATTTATGACCCAGACGGCATTCACCTTGGCTTGATTAAAGAGATAAAACTAGAAAAACGCGGACGAATTGCGGAATATGTCAAATTGCGAAAAAATGCCAAATTTATTGCTGATAAAAAAGTTTGGGAAGTTGCTTGCGATATTGCCCTACCATGCGCAACACAGAATGAGATTGGCGCAGATGATGCACGAAAATTGATTAAAAATGGCGTAAAAATCGTGGCGGAGGGTGCAAATATGCCGTCAACGCCAAAAGCGATTGACTTATTCAGGGAAAGCAAAGTTGTCTTCTGTCCTTCAAAAGCAGCAAATGCGGGCGGAGTCGCAGTCTCAGGCTTGGAAATGGCGCAAAATTCAATGCGCGTAGCGTGGAGTGTCGAAGAAGTTGATCAACGTTTGCAAACAATTATGAAAAATATCGTCAACCAAAGTTTGAGCGCCGCTGATAAATATGGTCTGGGAAATGATCTGTTTAATGGCGCAAATATCTCTGGCTTTGAGCGCGTCGCCGACGCAATGATCGAGCAAGGCGTGATTTAGTAAAATCACCACGATTACATGTCGAAACTTAAAATAGCTGGCAAGTCACCAGCTATTTTTTACTATCTACTAAACTCCGTCATTTAGCGCATTTTAGAATATGACTACATGCCAGCGATTTCGTAAATCGGCAGAAGAACCGCGAGAACGATGAATCCGATCATGAATGCCATACAGACCATGAGAATTGGCTCGATCAGAGTTGAGATGCTCTTAATCGCGTTGTCAACCTCTTTTTCATAGAAGTCCGCCACTTTACCCATCATCGCGTCGATACCACCAGAAGTTTCACCGATCTTAATCATCTGTGGCACAAACGGCAAAATGTAATCTTCACCTGTCAAGCCTTCACTGAGTGGTTTACCATTTTTTACCTTACGTGCAGCGCGAATAATCGCCTCTTTCACGACAACGTTATTAACTGAGTCCGCCGAAATTCTTAATACTTCCAGCATTGGCACACCTGCCGCCAGAAGTGTTTCAGAAGTTCGCGTAAATCGCGCCATATACATTTTTCTAAATAGTGACGAGAATAGTGGCATATTAAGTTTTATCGTATCCCAAGTTTTACGCCCACTTTCGGTCTGAATCCACCATTTCAGCAAGAACACCAAACCAATGATAACCAAGATAACAATATACCAGTAGTTTATAACGAAATTCGCCACCCAGTTAAGAATCTGTGTTTGTAGAGGTAGTTCTTTGCCCATATCAGAATATAGCATCTCAACTTGAGGCACCAGTGTAACCAGCATGAAGATAATAACACCGACAATAACAGCCAAAACGATTGCTGGATAAACCATTGCGCCGCGAATTTTACTAAGCATATCTGCGTCGTGTTCCTGCTGATCCGCCAAGCGCTCCAAAGATTTATCGAGTGTACCTGACGCTTCACCCGCCCTAACTAGCGCAATATAAACCTGATTGAAAACTTTTGGATATTTTGCAAAACTATCGCCAAGTGCCGCACCGCCACTGACACTATTTGCGATTTCAGTGATGATATTCTTCAAGTTTTTGTTAGCAGTCTGATCGCGAACTGTGCTAAGTGATTGCGATAGAGGCAGACCAGCGTTAATCATCGTCGCAAGCTGACGCGTAAAGATAACACGAGCTTTAGTCGGAACACGCGAACCAAAAGAAATCCCACCTTTCCCATTAACAACCGACATTTCCGTTGGAACAATATTCTGCGCCATCAGAAGTTTAGCAGCTTCAGCTTCGCTGGAAGCTTGCACTGTGGAATGAACTATCTTATTCGTCGCCGTATCGCGTGCGGTGTATTTGAATGTCTGCATTTTAACCTCTCATCATCCTTTCAAATTCAGTTAGATCAACGGCGTAATTTTTTGCTTCATCGTAACTAATTTGACCACCGCGCACCATCTGAACAAGTGTGCGATCCATTGATTGCATACCCTCATTAGCACTGGTTTGAATAATTGAGTCAAGCTGATGCGTCTTGCCTTCGCGAATCGTATTGCGCACTGCTGGATTCGCAACCAAAATTTCTGCCGCAACAACTCGCCCACCACCAATAGAAGGAATTAGGCGTTGCGCGCAAATTGCCTGTAAAATATTCGCTAGCTGAGATTTAATCTGCGGTTGTTGATGCGGCGGAAAGACATTGACCATACGATCAATCGACTGCGCTGCTGAGTTTGTGTGAAGTGTTGCAAAAACCAAGTGTCCCGTTTCTGCAATCGTAATAGCAGCCGAGATTGTTTCAAGGTCGCGCATCTCTCCAATAAGAACGACATCTGGATCTTCGCGCAAAACAGAGCGAAGCGATGAGCTAAACGAGAATGTATCATAATGAAGCTCACGCTGAACAATCACCGATCGCTTCGACTGATGCGTAAATTCAATCGGGTCTTCAATTGTAACGATATGCATTGCACGCTCTTCGTTAATCTTATCAACCAATGCCGCTAAAGTTGTTGATTTACCTGAGCCAGTAGGTCCAGTGACTAAAACCAAACCTCGTGGAAAATCAGCAAATTTCTCGATAATCGGTGGCATACCAAGCTCAGGGATGGTCGGGATTTGATTTGGAATTAAACGTAATGCTGCCGCCAGATTGCCTCGTTCATGAAAAGCGTTGACGCGAAATCGCCCAAGGCTACCGAAAGCAAACGAATAGTCAAATTCCTTATCTTTGATTAAAATCTCTTGTTGCTCTTGATCAAGCGTAGAAAAAACTAACCGCTCAACCGCCGCCGCGTCTAAAACTGGTGTGTTCGGAATCGGAGAAAGCGCACCATCAATACGCAAGACTGGTGGCAACCCCACCTGAATGTGTAAGTCGCTCGCGCGCTGATTTACGACCTCTTGTAGTAATACTTCAATTCTTATATTTTCCATGCCCCTCCTTTTAACTTGCTATCAATTTTATCATAAACATTTTGAAAAGTGAAGTGTTTTTGCTTTTTATTATGCCATATTTGCTGCAACACGATTCACTTCCTCCAAAGTTGTCATACCATTCAAAGCTTTCAAATATCCGTCAACATGCATTGGCACCATACCATGCGCCACCGCAACACGCTGAATCTGACTAGATGTAGCATGTTTGATAATAAGCTGCTGAACATCCTCTGTAATTTCCATAACTTCATATAAACCAAGTCGCCCTTTGTAACCACCTGGCGCCTGCTGCGTGTCTTTGCCCTTAACCAAGGTAAACGACTCCGACCCGAGCAATGGCAAATCTTTATAACCTAAATCTTCTGAATAACTCGCGATTTCGTCTGGTTTTGTCGGCAACAAATAGCCAACCGTATCTCTAATATTCTGCGTTTCCAAATCATTCGACTGATAACTTTCATGTTCTTTGGCAATACGGCGCACAAGGCGCTGACCAATAACCGTGTTAACCGTCGAAGCAATCAAGAACGGCTCGATTCCCATATCTAGTAAACGAGGCAAAATACCCGCCGCTGAGTTCGTGTGAAGTGTTGACAACACCAAGTGTCCTGTAAGTGCAGCCTGAACTGCCAAGTTTGCCGTTTCGTTATCGCGAATCTCTCCGACTAGCACTACGTCAGGGTCTTGACGCAAAATTGAGCGAAGACCACTCGCGAAAGTTAGCCCTGCCGCCGTATTGACCTGAATCTGGTTTACGCCTGGCATTTTATACTCAACTGGATCTTCCAGTGTTACAATGTTAATTTCTTCGCTGTATATCTCTTGAATGAGCGCGTAAAGTGAAGTTGACTTACCAGAGCCAGTCGGTCCAGAAGTCAGAACCATGCCATTTGGTCGATTTATACCTTTACGAATCGTGCGGAGCGCTCGCCCAGCATAACCCATCTCTTCCAGCTTAAACGAATTGCCCGTTTTGTCCAGCAAACGAATAACAACTTGTTCACCCCAGACAACAGGCGAAATAGCAATACGAAGATCAACTTCTTTGCCGCCAACCATCACTGTAAACTGACCATCTTGTGGCTTGCGATGCTCGTCGATTTTCAAATTGGACAAAATCTTAACACGCGAAATCAATGCCGCCTCAATCGACTTTGGCAATTCCATAATTACACGCAAAACGCCATCAATTCGACATCGAACTTTAACTTTTGTTTCTAGTGGCTCAATATGTATATCTGACGCGCGCGACCTCTGAGCATACTCCAATATCTGCGTTAAAATTTTACTGATTGGTGAGTCTTGTGAAATAGTTTTTGCACTGCTTTGCTGTTTAGTTGCGCCAATACTTTCCTCGGCATGTGTCAACGCAATATCCATCGACGCATCCAGACCAATATTATATTGCGACAAAACGTTACTTATGCCAGCTTCCGAAGCCATATAAACTTTAATCGGGCGACCAACCGCATTCGCTAAGAAATCAACCGCTTGAACATTTGACGCATCAAGCATTGCTACAGCTAGACGTTTTGCACCGCTATCATCGGTTTCGCCAAGTGGCACTGCCATAAAGCGTTGCGCAATGTCTACTGATAGAAGCGCCAAAATAGTATCGTCAATGATTGCTCGACTTAGATCTACATATGGCACACCAGCTGCACGCGCCGTTGCCTCAGTTAATTGTTCGTCATTAAGCGCGCCTTGCTCTATCATGTAAGCAAATAATGGTTTGTTGGCTTCTTTGGCTTGGCTAGAAAAATAATCTAGCTGATCACTGGTCATTACGCCAGAGTCAACAAGATTATTCTCAACCTTTCGCTGAAGATCGTCCGTCAAGATTGCCATTAATTGCCCTCAGGGTTAGCTTCTGAATTATCAGCATTCTCTACTGTCGGATTTATGCGGAAAAATTCATCTAACAGACTATCTGACGACGTTTCAACTGCTGGATTAAAAGAATCTCCACCAAAAACTTTTTCACTTGGCTCGGCAACACTACTACTGATCGTTGTCGCTGTTTCTACGGTTTCTGGGTTGTCAACTGGGTTTGGCAATAATGCACCCACTATAAAATACGATACGAATCCAACTATCGCCACAACTAAAATTATCATTGCCCAATCTGACCTTTTCATGGTTTAATCTCCTTGCTACCTAGCACATAGTTGACTTTTGGAATGAAGTAAGTTATCGCATTTATCGTAACGCTCAAATTATCGTTCGTTCCTTGTATACTAATCGTATTGATACTAATCGGACGAATCGTTCGCTCGATATCTTTAAGCATTGCTTGAATTTGATTATAACTGCCACTGACACTAATTGAGAACGTCATCGTCTGCGACGTTGGAGTATTAGTATTAGTTGATGTCGCACTTCCTACCATATCGATCGTCGACGAACCGCCAGCTCCATTAACAACTTGGATTTGCTCAACAGTTACACCACTTTTTGGCAATATTTCACGTTGCAATGATGCACCGAGTGCCACCTGATCGCCAAACATTGGCACCGAGTCAACTACCACTTGGAAAATTGAATATTTCGACTGATCTCGCCTTAATCTCTCTAAATTCGTATTGCTCGTCAAGGCGTTTACGTTGGAAGTCAAGTCTGGTATGTTCTCTTCAACATTCTTGCTCAAAGTTTCGGCGGTTTCAGTCTTTGCGTCAATCACCTTACCTTGATAGCTTATTCGCTGAATAAAGTTATTCGCAACCATTATACAGATTATAATCGCCGCCGAAGCAATCGCCGCCCAGATCAAAACTTGCTTGTTAACGCTCTGGATCTGTGCGCGTTTACGTAATCCAGTTAAAGGTTG
>JAISHL010000023.1 GCA_031262565.1 Candidatus Nomurabacteria bacterium
CTGATATTGATTATAGTAAACCCCATAACATTCTTGAACGATATTTAGACGATTTGAAGTTTTTGGGATTCTCAACTACTCTGTCTACAAAAGCTTTGGAGGTCATCTTGATGGTAAAACCAAGTAGCAATTCCGAGAAAGGTGATTTTCATTTTATTCGCAAAGATCCCGACGGTTTATACTCCGAGAAAGACGGTTGGGGTAGTATGCCACATCGCACAACAGATATAAACGAACATCTAGGATACAGAGCAATTGAAACTGTCCGTTTTGAAAAATCAATCAAAAAATCCCACATTTTTATCCCGCAAAGCACAAAGGATAACTCGTAGTTTTATGAATAATACTGTAAACGCAATGTTGCAATCCGTCAGAAGTCATCAATATCCGATGAATTTTGACGAGTCTCTATGGCGATATAAACAAAATCCCGAATTGCAAACCGACACGAATTGTTTTCTTTATGGATTTGGTATAGATGTGCCAGTTAAAGATCATAAATTTGGCTACCCCGGCACGGCAACTTCCCCATATCACATACCTTACAATTGGGATCAAAGTTGCGATCAGCAGGTTATTGAAAGAATCAAAAAGGATGCCGAATTTTACGGTTTTACTACGACGACGGCGATTGGCGCATTACAACTGGTCGTAATGGTGAAACATCGCCTAAATTTTCTACATGACACCAATGATGGAATCCGCGACGTTCATATCGTGCGACGCGACGCCGACGGAGGTTATTCTGAGAAAAACGGCTGGAATCAAAACGAGGACGCGCTATTGCCAAGGCGAGTTGAATTCCCCGACGGAATAAAATCAGGCGCTCAACATGGCGGTTATACTATTCTTGATGTTTTGAATTTTGAGCCGACATTCTGATATTTTGTGAACATTTATAAAATCTGTTATAATGTTTTGGAAATATAAGGAGGAAAAATGTCAGATAAGATTAAATTAGTCACACAAGATCGCGAAGCTACTGGTAAAAAAGTGGCAAAACTACGCAAAGAAGGCATGGTGCCAGGGGTGATTTACGGATCGGAATTTAAGCCAAAGAATGTGCAGTTTTTACAGCAAGATGCGCAAAGTGCAGTCAATAAAGCTGGTTTTCACTCACCAGTCGAGCTGGAATTGGGTGGCAAAAAACAAACCGCTCTCATTAAATCGGTTGATTATGCGCCAGCTAAACGCGACATCACACACGTCAGTTTCCAAGCCGTGCGAGCCAGCGAAGTTGTAACGACCGAAGTTCCACTAAAGATCATCAACGAAGACGAATCGGCGACTAAAAAAGCTGGATTGATCATTTTGCCTGCGCTTGAAGAAGTGAGCGTAAAGGCAAAAGTTTCCGATTTGCCAGAGAAAATCGAATTGGATGCGACTGATTTGAATGAAGCGGGCGACAAATTGACGCTCGGCGACGCAAAATTGCCAAAGGGCGTTGAAATTGTTGATTTTGACGCAGAAATTGTCGTTGCGACAGTCTATGAACCAGCCGCACTTGAAGCTAAAAACGCTGCCGCCGATGCAGAAGCTGATGCGGAGCGCGCAGACGGAACTGATGAAACCGCCGCCGAAAACGTGCCGAGCGAGCAAGAAGAAAAGGCTGAATAATTATCCTATATAAAATCTATCGGGAAGAATTGGCGCCAGTATATACAACTGGCGCTTTTTATTTTTCTTAGCACGAAAAAATTTTATATTGCATAAAATCTCACCCGAAAAACATTGCGACGCGGAGATTTTTATTCTTCAATCACGCCAGTTTGCCGATTCCAAAGTCGCGAATAAACGCCAGTTTTCTCAATCAACTCCGCGTGCGTGCCGTCTTCAATAATCTTGCCGTCTTGCATGACTAAAATTCTATCAAGCTCCGCGACCGTCGACAAACGATGTGCAATAATAATCGACGTGCGCCCTTTCATGAGATTTTTCAATGCGTCTTGAATCATTTTTTCGCTCTCCGTATCAAGCGCCGAAGTCGCCTCATCCATAATTAAAATCGGTGCATCTTTCAAAATTGCCCGAGCAATCGCAACGCGCTGGCGTTGACCACCAGACAATTTTACGCCACGTTCGCCTGTTAAAGTATCAAAACCTTTCGGCAATTTTTCAATAAAATCCAACGCATTGGCGAGCTTGGCGGCGTGACGAACTTCATCTATACTTGCATTTAATTTTCCATATTTGATATTATCGGCGATCGACCTGTGAAATAGCAACGGCTCTTGCGGAACATACGCGATATTCTTACGCAAAGACTCCTGCGTTACGTCAGAGATATTTTGCCCATCAATCGTAATTGCCCCGTTCGTTACATCGGCAAATCTGAGCAATAGTTTCGTCAAAGTCGTTTTGCCCGAGCCAGAATGCCCGACCAAACCAACGCGCTGTCCCGCTGGAATGCGTAAATTAAAATCGCGAAATAGTTCTTCGGTCGTGTCGGAATGATGAAAATTCACATGGTCAAAATCAACCTCGCCGCGCGAAACCACTAAGTCTGGCGCATCGGCAATATTTTTAACAGCGACAGGCGCATCCAAAATCAGTGTCATTTCCTGCGCGTCGCCAAACACGCGATTCATGTCTTTCAAAATATTATTAAAGCTCCATAGCTGCGACCAAATTTGCAACATATAAGTCACCGCCAAAACCAGCGTTCCGATCGACACGCCGAACCACGCATTTCCGCCAACCAAAAAGATAAATGTGGCAATTGCGATCAGCGACAAAAATCCGCCAAAACCAATTCCCTGCATGAAAAATCGGCGCATTTCTTGCATGACATATTTCTGCCATTTCGCCACGCGTTTCTCATAAAGTTTATATTCGTAATCCTCGTGCGCATAACTTTTCGTCGCGGCAATATTTATCATAACGTCAGCGAGCTGTCCAGTAATTTCACTATCCGACTCGGCTTCTTTTTTGACAATTTCGCTAGTTTTTCGGAAAGTTAAAATTGCAAAAAACATAAAACCAATCACCAAAATCGCCAAAACCAACGTAAACTCTGGCAATTGCGAACCTAAAATTGCGAATGTCAAAATCAACGTTGACGCAAGCGGTAGAATCGTCCAAAAAATACAGTCCATCAACCGCTCATAACTACTGACAAAACGCTTCAACTGCGAAACCAGACTTCCGCCAAATTTATCACTATGAAAACTCATGGATTGATCTGCGAGTTTTGAAAAACATTTTTTATGCAGACGCTCGATAGATACGACTTCGCTTTTCCAGCCGATGCGCATGTTAATTCGTTTTAGCAAAACTTCACCAACGATCATTGAGATAATATAGCCAACGATATAAGGCCAAAATACCGCCCAAACTTCATCTTTTACGGGTGGGTTTGTTGTCAAAATATTGATCACCGATGACATCAGCCAACCCGGCAAAAACGTCGCCAAAAAATACGCCAGCGGTGTCGTGATTAAAATCGGCAAATTATACCGCCAATTGGCGCGCATTTCCTGCCAATAATAATGCCACGTGCGTAGCGCGGTTGATGGGAGCTTGAGAGTGGATTGCTTTTTTGTCATAAAAACCTCAATTGTATATTTAAGTTCATAAACTGCTCGCCGTATTTTTCATAAATTGAACCGTAATTGTGGCGAGAACTGGACGGCGAATCAAATTTAATATTGCGATATAAATAATCCTTAAAAGCATCTTTATCAAGTAGCGTAAAACAGACTAAATCGCCATCATTTTTCGCAATAATACAACCGCCATTTATTTCTTTGCCGTCCCATAAAGTGGTCGGCATCATGCCGAGGGCAATCGCACAAATAAACTCTTTTATCTTATATTCAACTTCTTTTTCGGTTGTTCCAAACGACAATAATGGCAAAACTTGTTTTACTAAACTTGGCAAATCGCTTTTTCCGCTTGTCGTATAATAAACGAATAATAATTGAGCGACAATTTCTGGCAAATTATAATCTATTAAACGCAAGTTTTGCTTAAATGTTTCGTCCGCCATATCGGAATAAACAAACTTCCCGCCATTATTTCGCACCACCTCAACTCGTTTCATAATTTTCGCCGTGCCGTCAATCTCGTTTATTTCTTCGGCATCACCAGAAAAATTATCTAACTTAAAAACAAAATTGGTTGCTTGGCTTGTATTTAACAGAGTTGGTTTTGCTCCAATCATAGATTTAATCGTAAAACCTTGCTTTTTCGCTCCGCTACGGAAAAATGCACCCGAATCATTTACATACGGAATATCTGCCTCCATAACAATATCGGCTTTAATTGTAGCGTTCGCTTTAACAGCATCTAATTCCAAGTCGCTCATAATTTTGTCAGCGATAGGTATTGAAAAACTGTGTCCGCTTCCATTTTGTATTTCGCTTAATAATGTTTTTGTGTCAGCGGGGTTTAGCGAGAGTTGTTTTTTTAACTTTCCGTCTATAAAAAGTGCGATTCTAGGCTCTGTTATATCATATGCCGCCTCACCATATACCGACAGTAAAAACAATCTCAAGACATTTATAAACTCATTGCGTGAGTTTAATCGTATATCGGCGACAGGTATTTTTCTATCGTTTAAGATTTTTACAGCGGTGTATAATTCGCCCCACTCGCCTTTATTGTAAGTTCTAGGCATTTTTCGCCCCCTTTCTCAATTCCTTGACAATTTCTTGGGCAACCGCTTGAATAGCGGGAACGGCTACGGAGTTTCCGAGTTGTTTCATCGCTTGAACTTCGGAAACTGGGAACTCAAAATTATCGGGAAAACCCTGCATTCTTTTACCCTCTTTAGAATAAATGCGTCGCACTTCGCCGTCAACAAGATATGAGTCCCAGTTTCGGCGATCGTTTATATTTGAACCACGACCGCCAACTCTTAGCGTAAAACCAATCTCTTTATTAACTTTTGCTCCGTCAAAAACATCGCTCATTGTCATTTTTTTGCCAGTTGGTTCTGGAAAAATAAAATGATAGTCTTTTGGTTTATCTCTGAAGCCAACCATATAAAGCCGAGGGCGGTGTTGCGGTAAACCAAAATCGGACGCTCTTACAATTTTGTAGTCAAAAGAATAGCCGATTTCTCGCAAAACTCGCTCAATAGTTTTAATTGTTTCGCCGTTATTATGATTTAATAGTCCACGGACATTTTCAAGAAAAAATGCTCTCGGTTTTTTCGTTTTTAATATCTCTGCGACATTAAAAAACAAAGTTCCGCGAGTATCTTCAAAACCTTTCTTAAAGCCCGCTTGTGAAAACGGTTGACACGGAAAACCGCCAGTTAAAACATCGTGGTCGGGTATATCGTTCGGGTCAACCTTAGTTATATCACCAGCGAAAAGCGGAGTTGAGAATAATTTGCCACCGTCAAGACTGTTTTTTGCGGTTTTTGTCTCAAAAAGTTTCGGGGAAATCTTTTTATAATTTGCTTCGTAAGTTTTTCGTGCGGCGTCGTCCCATTCGGACGCAAAAACACAATCTCCGCCAGCATTATGAAAAGCCATATGAAACCCTCCAATTCCAGCGAATAAATCTATAAATTTTACATCATCTGTCATACTAATCTTATCTGGTGGGCACGGAGAGACTTGAACTCTCACGTCCTTGCGAACACATGCACCTCAAGCATGCCTGTCTACCAATTCCAGCACGCGCCCACGGTTTGGAGATTTTGGTCGGGGTGATCCGACTTGAACGGACGACCTCAGCGTCCCGAACGCTGCGCGCTACCAACTGCGCCACACCCCGACGGTGCCGATCAAAAATCGCAGCCAAAATTCCAATAAAAATTATACCACACTTTTACAAAAAATCTGCATGAATTATCACAAAATCACATCAAACTTTTCAACAAAAACCCGCGCAACTATTCAACTTCCGCCGTGATATTTGCGTTCGTGCTGACGTTAACAATATCGTCCAGATCATCGATCGCGTCCAAAATATTCATAACTTTTTGCGCCACAGTCGCATCAGAAATCTCAACTTCTGCGTTCGGCACATATTCTAATCCCGCGTCCACAATTTTCAAACCAGCCGCTGTCAGTTTTTCGCGAACACTATGCAAATCTTTCATTTGCGTATAAACCGCAATCTCGCCGTTATTATCAACCATATCCTCAGCACCAGCGTCAAGCGCCGTCATTAGAATATCGTCAGCGCTTTGCTCGCCCGTCAACTCCAAACGAATTACCCCCTTTCGCGTAAATTGAAACGCCACTGATCCTGGCTCCGCAATATTACCGCCAAGCTTTGACAAAGTCGAGCGAACCTCTGGAAAAGTTCGGTTGCGATTGTCAGTTGCAGCTTCAATGATAATCCCGACGCCACCTGGACCGTAAGCCTCGTAAACCACTTCTTCCAGCGCGGCAGCATTTTTGTCGGCAACACGATCAATCGCACGCTGAATATTCGCCGCTGGCATGTTAGCAGCCTTAGCTTTTTCGATCGCCATAGCCAAGCTCGGATTCATAGTTGGATCAATTCCGCCACGTGCCGCAATCGCAATCATATTTCCAATTTTTGTAAAAACTGCACCACGTTTTGCGTCGGTTACTGCTTTTTGTCGCTTAGTTGTTGCCCATTTACTGTGTCCAGACATGAAAATTCCTTTCGTTAAAATATTTTCCTTTTATAGAACTAATATAACATAAAACGCCTCGTTTTTGTATACTATGTTATAATATAGCTTATGTCTAGATCTCCAGATAAAAAATTCTACATTTATGTGATTTTGTCGTTCATCTCCGTAACGCTCGCCGCGCCGCATGCGCTAATTCTCAAACTTGCGACCAACGCGGGAATCGACAATTTTTCATTCATTGCAATACGAGCGCTTTTGGTCTTATTGATTTGCGCGCCGTTTCTCATTCGTTCGCGACAAAAGTTGGCAAAAAATTGGAAGCTAATTTTGTTGTCTAACATTTTTATTGGCATCGCATCGATCTCGCACATTGCAGGAGTTCGTGTCGCGCCAGCCAGTTACACATCGGTTATCGGCATGTTTTCACCAATCATTTTTCTAATCATTTCCGCTGCGTTTATCAAAGAACGAATGAGCCTGAATAAAATTTTCGGCATCGCGATAGCTTTTGTTGGTGCAGCGATTATGTTCGCGTTGCCACTTCTACTCGATTCTCATAATCTCCAAATTTATCCAGAGTCGATCATTTTTAACTTCATCAACATTACGGCTTTTGCATTCACGATGGTTATTTACCGAAAAATTTACGCGCGTGGCGTGCCGATCGTCACAACTATGGGATCGTCGTGGTTTTTAGTTTTTATTGTCGCCACAATCTTATCACTCACAACAAATAGCGACATTGCCGCGCCAATCTCAATCATGATAAACAATCCAATAATCATCTTCTGCGCTTTTTATTCTTCTATCATGGTTGAAATTGTTTCGCACGGAGTCAGAACTCACGTTTATAAAAAAGTTGGCGCATTCGTAATTTCCGCCGCGTCGTTTTTTGGCAAAGTTTTGGGTGTGATTTTGCCGTTAATTATTTTGCGAGAATCACTGTCGATTCATGTGATAATCGGCGCAATTGTCACGCTCGTTGGCATCGCGATTATTGACAAAAAACCAAAAGACGCACGGAAAAATTTGCAAGCAGCTTAACTTGATTTGCCTTGGTCTAAAAAATATGCTAAAATTCGGTTTATGACAGAGATGATTTCCGACGAAAATCCTAACGAAATTCAAAATTCCGAAAGTCAGGAGGAAGATTGGAGTGATTTTGATTTTTCGACCGTCGATCTCAGTAAAAATAGTCCAATAAAAATGCCATTAAAACAAGAGATTTCGCGCGTGATTTTACTCGGAATTATTAGCGGAGCGAGCGCATGGCTTTTGCGTTTGGCATTTGAAAATTGGGTCATGAATCCACTGTTTTGCCGCACTGCCGATACGGTTTCGGTTTGCGCGAATAGTAAACTTATTTCTTTTGTGATCTCGCTCGTTGTCGTCGGAATAATTGTGGCGGCGATTTCCGTTGCTGTGCGAGTTCATCGCGGAATCGTCGTTTCGCTCGCAACATTTGCGAGTTTCGGTGCACTTTTTACAATTTTAAGCAACCAAAATATTCTCGGCGCGATACTATTGTCGAGCGGTTTTACTGTGGCGCTTTTTCTAATTTTTCTCATGATTAACGCAATCAAAAAAACTGCCTTGTCGTTTATTCTGACTGTGGTTTTTGCGGGCGCGTTCTGGCTAGTTAGTTTGATTTAGTTGATAAAACATAAAGCGCGATTCCCGTCGCCACACTCACATTAAAACTTTCTATTCGACCACGCATTGGAATTTCTATAAAGTCGTCGCATTTTTCACACAAAGCTTGTTCGATTCCATGAACTTCTTCACCGAGCAGTAACGCAATTTTTGCGGGCGGATTATATTTTGACAAAGTTG
>JAISHL010000050.1 GCA_031262565.1 Candidatus Nomurabacteria bacterium
TTTTATCGATTTTTTCAATAAAGTTCCAAATAAAGAGGACTTCAAAAAATTTGTAACCGAAATTTACCCACTCTATCGTGCCGAATTGATTTTGCAGAAAAATTACCAAGACCATAGCGATGGAATTGGCAGAGGATCAACGTCAGCAGACTATTCGCATCTCGACCGAGAAAAACTGCGTCAAGATTTACAGAAGACACTTTTGACTTTTAATCTACAAGAATTATCGCCCGAACGACGACAAGACGGAATTAATATCATTAAACAGAAAATTTTAGATGAAATTAAAGAGAAAGCTAAGAGTAGATTCGGCATTTCGGGTGATGTTATTCCAGATCATTTTGACGCCGCCGACATGAAAAGTTTAGAAAATTGCTGTTTATATTACAGCAATATAGCCGATCGCACAGACATAAAAGATGACATCATCGGTTATTATTTGGCATTGCTACTTGATAAGCAAAACGGTAAAACTGGCTGGGATAAATTACGCGCAGGCGAAAACGTGAACGCTGAAAAATATTTGACACCAGAAAAAGCCCAAGCGATCAACGATTTATTAGAAAAAAGTCGCGACTCTTCACCATTGACTGCTGAAAATCTTGGAATCGAGGCGGAACAACTAGGAGATTTTATCGCATCACTGCAATCGGATGCTAATTCTATTCGCATTGGCAACGTGCAAACTATTGATATGCGATTGCAAAACCTTATTGGCAATATCGCCGAACTGAAAGATCCTGATTATTATCCAAACGAAGCCGACAAGCAACGAATTACAATTCTTGAACAATACTCAACCAAACAAATCGGCGCGGTTGCTGCAAAAATTCATCAAGTTCTAAGTGGTCGCGAACAACAATTTAACGAAGAAGAAAATAAAATCCGCAATAGTCTTGAACAATTTTTAACTAATCAAAATGCAGACCTGAACCAGAAAAATATCAAGATGTATTTGCAAGACGGATTTAAGCCACTTTCCGCGGTATTTAATATTAGCAAACAGGTCAAAGATAGTGGCGCAATCGAGGAAATCGGCAAGTTGAATGACATACTCATACCAAGCAGTGAAATTATCGCGATTTTTAATCGTTTGGGCGAAGATTTTTCAGTAAAATCTGGCGCCATGGCGCTTAGCTCCGATCTTAGTTTTTTGGAAAATCTAATCGTCAAAAAAGAAAATCTTATTTCAGGCGAAGAGAAAGTTTTACTAGAAAATTACCTGTCCGAGATTCGCGATCAAATGGTAAAACTGGAAGGAATCTATAATAAAGTCGTCAATAATTTTGATAGAGTCATAAAATCTCAACATGAAAGAAGCCCAGAGTTAGCCAAGAAAATCGGCGAGATTAGCAAAATTATCAACGGCGAATCCGAACAACACATAATCACAACTTCTTGTTCTAATAATTTGAATATAATCATTGAAAATATGCGCGCCTGTTTGAGTGCAAAAACAAAGGGAATTAACAATGATACAGATCTTTCATTTGGCGAAAGCTATAAATTCTATCTCTATTCACATAACGAAACCAATCCAACGGGCAGCATTTCTGATGAGATTGTCTACTTATTGCCTACCGAATCTACCGACGGAAATCGCAGTATGAGCTTTGTGATGGATCAACTCTACGGACAAAAAACCAGCGACGTTTTTTATAATCACATTGATACAGTTATTAAGAAAATGAAAACTCTAAAAGCTCAATTTCCAACGGCAAAATTATCTGTTTTGGTCAGTCAAAATGCCATAAGTAGTGCAACTTCTAGTATTGAAATGGTCGAAAAAGCAATTGGCGACGCAAGTGCAAAAATCTCAAGAGTTACAAATACCAAAGTAACAGTGCCAAAATCGGAACTTGGCGATCATTATACAGAATTCAGCGGAAACAATGCTCGAGAGACGGGCGAGCGATCAGTTAGTGGTATCTTGATTACTTTGTAGCTAACTTATCAATTCTATCGTAAACTCGCCAAATGTGTCGACTGTGGTCAAATTCGTCTTGACCTTGATCACCCGCTTCTCCATTAAACATAACGGTGTGTCGCAACGCCACTGCGCCCATAGATTTTGCGTTTTTGCGCGTGGTCAAAACTTCACTCCACTCTGCACCATTATTTTCTACGTCGCCAACCCAAACATAAGTCGCATTGCCATATTTTGGACATTCAGCGACCGCACACGGTTTGCCTTGATATTCAAAAACCGTCGCAAAATACGCCTTGTCGCCATCGTTTTTGCCATTCAATTTCGATTGATACAACGTGCCGCCCATACTATGATTCAACAAGACTAACATCTTCAACTTTTCGCGATCAACGCCTTTTGTTTCGGATTCTGGCAGATTTTCTATCAACTCGATCATGTCCGATTCAGACAAAACGCCTTGTGGATTTTTCTCGGTTTTATTCTGGCTGTTTTTTCGCTCGGTTTGCTTTTCTGACTTATTTTTTGGCGCAGATTTTTTAGAATCTTGACTAGCCACCAAATCTGAATTATATTTTCTAACCGTCGTTTTTTCTTTCTCGCGCAAAATTTTAATGTCGGCAGTCGTGCTTTCATAAAGCTCATTCAAATCGCCGCCGTCCACATTAGCAATTTTTTCAATCACGCTACCAAAGCGCGCACGTTCCGCTTCTTGTTTTTTCAACTTCGCCTGCTCCGCGTATAATTTTTCTCTAACAGCGACCAACTTTTCTTCGGATTCATAAAAGACCGCGTTAAGTCGTAAATTATAATCCACCGCCTTTTGCGCCAAGTCCATCATCTCACTTGACTGATCGTGCTTTTTAGATTTATTATTCTGAATATAGCCAAATCGCTTTAATAAATCCCTGATCGCACCGTATTTTTCATCGCGACTATCACCAAGCATTTTATCGCGATTTTTCCTATCCCACTCAATAATATAATTCGGCTTTGACGTTCCTTCTAAAACATTCATCGCAGATAAATATA
>JAISHL010000024.1 GCA_031262565.1 Candidatus Nomurabacteria bacterium
GTATGGACAAGATCCGCAATTTTTGTATTATCGCACATATTGATCACGGCAAATCTACGCTGGCGGATCGCATGATGGAATTGACTGGCACGGTTGAGAAGCGCGAGATGAAAGCGCAATTGCTCGACTCGATGGATTTGGAGCGCGAAAAAGGCATCACGATTAAGCTCGCACCAGTGACGATGAAGTATGAATATCATCAGAATGTCATTGCGAGTGAAGCGAAGCAATCTGGTAAAGAATTGTCATTCTCGGGCTCGTCCCGTGAATCCAGTGATGAACAACTGGATTACCCGAACAAGTCGGGTAATGACAATACGAAAGATGGAATTTACGAACTAAACCTGATTGACACCCCTGGTCACGTCGATTTTTCTTATGAGGTTTCGCGAAGTTTGGCGGCGGTTGAGGGTGCAATTTTGGTTGTTGACGCGTCGCAAGGCATTCAGGCGCAAACGCTGGCGAACGTATATTTGGCGATGGATGCGGATTTGACGATTATTCCCGTTTTGAACAAAATCGACTTGCCTGCCGCTGATGTCGAGCGCGTGTCGGCAGAGGTAAAAAATCTGCTCGGTTGCACGGACGACGACATTATTAAAATTTCCGCCAAGACTGGCTTGAATGTTGAGCAAGTTTTGAATGCCGTGATTGAGCGAATCCCCGCGCCGAAATCCCCACTCGCGTCGTCATTGCGAGCGCAGCGAAGTAATCCAAGCTCAAATACTTGTCATCCTGAACTCGTTTCAGGATCTGGCGTAGAGATTCCGAAACAAGTTCGGAATGGCAAATGTGAAGTTCGCGATGACAATATTCCCCTCCGTGCGTTGATTTTTGATAGTTATTACGACGATTATCGTGGCGTGGTTTTATATGTGCGGATCGTTGACGGCGCGTTAAATAAGGGTGACGCGATTTACATGATGGCGACCGAAGCCTCTGCGATCGCACTGGAAATTGGCAAATTAACACCGAAATTCGCGCCCACCCCAAAATTAAACACTGGCGAAATCGGTTATATCGTGACGAACTTGAAAACCACCCGCGATGCGAGAGTCGGTGATACAGTGAGTTTGAAAAAGTATTTTGCGAAGGAGAATAAATAATGAATATAAATAAATATAAGCAAGTCTATGACGATATAGAGTCTGAAATAATCAATAATATTGCTTTTTATATTTCACTATATGAAGACCAAAAAAAAGTATATTCCACAAAAATAGCTGAGCTTCAACTTAGAATATATACTCAGATCGAATTTCTCCTAAAAGAAATCTACTATGATATATGTAAAGACCCAGTTGAAGATCCTAGTTATGATTATGATTGTTTGAAATACATAAAATTAAACAATTCTAATTCGCTTATCTCCAATGATGAAAATAACAACGAGGGTTATAAACTGAATCAATTAGCCTATATTCATTGGGATTTGTTTCATTTAGAAAATAAACTATATCAGCCGTTTGAGATGAATGTGGCAAAAATCAAAAACATTGACGATAATGATCAACCTATAACTGATGATAATAAAAAAACATATAAATGGAATAACGCATATCAAAATTTGCGACACAATTTTGGTAAATCAATTCGTTATTTTGGAACAATAGAATATCTTTTTGAATCATTAGCCGTGTTTACTCTTTTGCTTGGGCAGAATTCAAAAATATTTACGATTGTTCAATATATCGATGATCAAAAAAATGAGATATCAGGCTGGGTACCGTCTCGTGGATTCATAAGAAAAAGTTGGTCACTAAACAATGCGGGAGCACATAATAATGAAAATTGAACCCCTACCTGGCTATAAAGAAATCAAACCGTTCGTTTACGCGGGATTTTTTCCAGTGTCAAATGAGGATTATCAGGAATTAAAGGACGCGGTCGAAAAGTTGTCGTTGTCGGATTCGGCGTTGCAATTTTCGCCCGAAAATTCGCCAGTTTTGGGCTTTGGTGTGCGAATTGGATTTCTTGGGCTGTTACACATGGACATCGTGCGCGAGCGGTTGGAACGCGAATATAATCTCGATCTCGTCGTCACGAACCCGTCGACCGACTATCACGTCCAGCTGAAAAATGGTGAAAAATTGGACATTAAATCTGCGTCGGAATTGCCAGATTTGTCGGTCATTGACTCGATCGCCGAACCGTGGATCAACGGCGAAATTATCGTGCCGACCGAATATATCGGCGCGGTGATTCAGCTCATTGTCGGCAAGCGCGGGCGACAAAAAAATCTGTCATATATCGACCAGCGCGCGTTGATTTCGTTTGAAGCGCCGCTCGCAAACCTCCTGACCGATTTTTATGATCAGCTAAAATCTGTCACGTCGGGCTATGGATCGTTTAATTATGATCTGTCGGATTATTGCGTGGAGGATTTGGTGCGCGTGGATTTTTACGTGGCTGGCGAGATGGTTGACGCGTTGAGCGTGATGTGTCACCGCTCGGAAGCCGCCCCGCTTGGTCGCGTGATGGTGAAAAAACTGAAAGAAGTGATTCCGCGTCAGAATTTCAAGGTCGCGTTGCAAGCGGCGATCGGTGGAAAATTCATCGCTCGTGAAGATATTGGCGCATATATGAAGGACGTGACGGTTAAAATCCACACTGGCGATCCTGACCGTCGCGCGAAGCTTCTTGACAAGCAGAAGCGTGGCAAAAAACGCATGAAACGCTTTGGTAAAGTTGATATTCCGAGCGAGGCGTTTATGGTGATGCTGAAACGTGATTAAATAATAAACGATTAAATTTTTGCCGAAAAAAATCACAAAATAAACTCACAAAATTATTTTATAACGATACAATTTTCGCCGTAAATTTCGCCGATTTTTGTCGCTAAATCGTCGCAAGCTTGCGCGGTAAACGGCATGCGGATTGCATTCTTTTTGTCGTCACCCAGAACTAAAATTACTTCATTTTCGCCTGAAAATTCACTGAAACACTGCTTCATTTTTAACAACTTGTCACTGTCGTTTGGTTTTTGAACTTTGACGTAAATTTTCGCGGGACCAGAAGTTTCGACAGGTTTATAATCCATTGGCGGCGCACTGGATTTTGGCTGGCTATTCGGATTATTGGCTTTTTGTGTCGGATTATTCGCCGAGGCAAAAGTGCTTTTTGATGCGACAGGATTATCGCCACCAGAATTACGGCTGGCGCGTTTTTTTGATTTGGTGCTCATATCGATTTCGCCCATTTCAATGCCTGTCGGCTGATAGTTTTTCAAATTTTCATCTTCCACGAGTTCGACCGTTTCCGCCATAATCGACGGATCGGGAGTTCGATTGCCGTCGCGATCTTTGCCGCCGACTCGCCCCGTGATTTTTACAATCGCGCCAACATCAAATCCGCTCGGCAAATTCTCATAGGTTTTTGGAAAAATCACCACCTCAATTTCACCGTTTTTATTTTCAACACCAGCGAACGCCATCTTTGAGCCAGTTTTTGTAACGATCGTTCGGAGGCGGCTGAGTAATCCGCCAACAACTGCGATCGCGCCGTCTTGGTCGGAATTTATTTGCGTGAGATCGTGCGTTTGCTCGCGAAAATAAGTGTCATATTTGTCGAGTGGGTGTGCCGAAATATACAAGCCGAGCAGTTCGCGCTCCCAGTTTAATTGATCTTTATCAGAAACTTTTGTCGGCGCGGAGGTGATCTCGAGGCTCGTTTCCGCGCCTTTCACTGTGTCGTCGGTGCCGAGCAAAGCAAATAAATCCTCCTGTCCCGAAGCGGCTTCTTTTTGGACTTTTTGCGCGAACGCCACGATACTTTCGACGTTATACATCAGATCAGACCGATCGCCTTTTGTCGTTACATTGCCATTTTCGTCTGGCTCGGATTTTTCGCAAAAACTATCAAATGCGCCTGCTTTTATCAAAGATTCCCAAACTTTTTTGTTGCAAGTTTGCGCCGTGCAACGTCTGGCAAAATCTTCAACTGACGCAAATTTACCTGTTTCGCGTTGCGACATGATGACGTCAATTGCCGTTGTGCCGACACCTTTAATTGCGCCCAAGCCAAAGCGAATGTCGCCCGTTTCTGGCACGACGGCAAATTCCGTGAATGATTCGTTGACGTCTGGATTCATAACGTGAATGCCCAAGCGATTACACTCGCCAATTTCAATTGTCAAGCGATCCGTATTGTTTGCGTCGGAAGTCATTAATGCCGCCATAAACGCCGCTGGATAATGTGCCTTCAAATATGCTGTCCAATACGAGATCAACGCATAACACGCCGCATGCGATTTGTTAAAACAATAATTTGCAAATTCTTCCAACTGCGACCAAAACAGCTCCATCGTTTCGCGCGTGATGTCTTTGTTATTATTCAACGCACCCTCAATAAATTCTGGCTTAATTTTTGCCATCATGTCGGCTTTTTTCTTTGCCACGGCTTTTCGCAAAGTGTCCGCCTGACCGCCCGAAAATCCACAAAGATCTTTGGAAATATTCATGAATTGTTCCTGATAAACCAAAATTCCGTAAGTGTCTTTCAAAGAATTTTCCATGCGGTGATGAAGATAAGTAATTTCTTCTTCGCCGTGTTTTCGCTTGATAAACGAATCAATAAACTGCATTGGCCCAGGGCGATATAACGCCACCATTGCCACAATGTCGTCAAAAACCGTCGGCTTCAACTCTTTCAAGTAGCGCTTCATACCCGCCGATTCAAACTGGAAAACGCCAGTCGTTTCGCCGTTTTGGAAAAGTTTATAAGCCGCCTCGTCGTCCAATGGTAAATTCAATAAATCGATCTTCGCTCCGTAAACTTTTTTAATCATGCGCATGGCGTCGTCAATAATTGAAAGGTTTGACAGTCCGAGAAAGTCCATTTTTAATAGACCCAGCTCTTCGATTTGTCCAGCGGGAAACTGCGTCGCAACTACGCCCTTTTGCGCCATTTCCAGCGGTGCAAATTTTACTAAATCGT
This sequence comes from Candidatus Nomurabacteria bacterium, assembly GCA_031262565.1. GTDB lineage: Bacteria > Patescibacteriota > Saccharimonadia > Saccharimonadales > Saccharimonadaceae > WRGU01. The sequence continues at coordinate 4,936 of JAISHL010000024.1, forward strand.
CTGGCGCGATCACTACGCCACAAGCATGCACGCCGTGCGATCGAATTGTGCCTTCCAAACGAATCGCAAAATCAACCACGCGCTTGGAAGTTGGATTTGTTTCGTATTCCTTTTTGAAATCTTGATCGGTTTGAATCGCGGATTCCAAAGAAACGTGATGACCTTGATTTGGATCTGGCACGAGTTTTGACAAACGATTTGCCTCATCAAAAGATACTTCCAAAACGCGCGCCACATCTTTCACGGCGGCTTTTGAAGCCATTGTGCCAAAAGTTGCAATGTTTGCCACGTGTGCCGCGCCGTATTTATCCGTGCAATATTGAATCACTTCGTTGCGCCTAGTATCTTGAATGTCAACGTCGAAGTCAGGCATGGAGATACGATCTGGGTTCAAAAATCGCTCAAACAGCAAGCCAAAATCAAGTGGGTTCAGCTCGGTAATTCTGATTGCGTAAGCCACGATTGAGCCGGCGCCCGAACCGCGCCCTGGACCAAAAACGATTCCTTGACTTTTGCCCCAGTTAATAAAATCCTGAACGATCAAAAAGTAGCCGTTAAAGCCCATGCGATTGATCACTGAAAGCTCATATTCCGCGCGCTCCAAAACGTGCGGTGGTAAAATTTTCTTCACTTCTTCGACGCTCATTTGATTATCAATTGGCGAATCGGCGTATCGCCATGCTAGCCCGCGATAAACCAACTTGTCGAGATATGTTTTTTCGTCCTCACCATTCGGGCATGGAAATTTCGGAATCAAATATTCGCCCATTTTAATTTCAACATTACAGAGGTCGGCGATCAGTCGCGTGTTTGCAATCAAATCTGGATAATCTTTGCCCCAGCGCTCAATAATCTCCGCTGGATCCGTGACATGTAAATGAAAATCCGCCAAACTCATGCGATTTTTGTCCGACAAAAACGACCCAGTTCCGACGCAGAGCAAAACTTCGTGCGCGGCGGTATCTTCTTCGCGGGCATAGTGCGCGTCGCAAGTTACGACAACGGAAATTCCGAGTTCGTCGGCAATTTTCAACGCACCCTCGTTAATTTTTGTCTGAATATCCCAGCGTTTCGGCGCGTCTGGATGACCGTGATCTTGCACTTCAATAAAATAGCGGTTACCTAGGATTGATTTATACCACGCCGCCGCCGCTTTGGCTTTTTCATAATCGCCCGAGCGCAAACTTTCGCCAACTTCTCCACTCGCACAGCCAGACAGCGCGATAATTCCCTCGTTGTATTTTTCAAGCAAATCGTGATCAATGCGCGGTTTATAATAAACGCCTTCAAGATTGGCAATCGTCGACAACTTCATTAGATTTTTAACGCCTTGATCATTATATGCCATCATCGTCAAGTGATAACGCATTTTGTCTTTTGTTGGATCACGATCAGTATGCGAGCGCGCCGCCACGTAAGTTTCGATACCGAGAATCGGTTTCACGTCATTACTTTTGGCGTGTTTATAAAATTCAATCCAGCCCGACAATGTGCCGTGATCGGTCATCGCCACCGCGTCCGATCCAAATTCTTTGGTTAATTTTATCAGCTCGGGAATTTTTGTCAGTCCGTCTAACACCGAGTGATTTGTGTGATTGTGAAGGTGGACAAAATCGCGCGGCGTAAAATCCTTTTTTAAATTTACCCGCTCGGACGGTAAAATCGGTTGAAAATCAGCGTTTTTCGCGACGTATTCCGTGGCGGATTTTTCGGCATCCAAATACTGCGCCGACGCTTCATTGCGTATGCGCTCGTCCTCCTCTTTTTGAGCCTTTGTAATGCGAACCATTACTACTATTTTAGCATATTTTTCGCGATGATATGTCTTTTAGATTTCGTTGGGCTTTTTAACTTTAATCCACGGCAATAATGAGATTAAACAAGAAATTACTACCGCTGGTGCAAGCCAAATTGAAGCGACTAATCCCACACAAATTACGCCGATTGAAAACCACGAGCGACGGTTGTTATTTTTGCGACCGTTTATTTTGCCAAATTCCCTCGCCAAAAACAAATAAATCACGTTTGCGACCAGCATTATCGCGCCGTATGTTACTTCTGATGCAAGCGCCGTCAAATTCTCATCAACCCAAGAAGTCGTAAAAGTGAACATTGTCAAAACAAAAAGTAACAAAATATTCAGCCATAAAATTCGGTGGTTAATTTTTGTTCCCAGAGCGAATAAATGATGATGACTTTTCCAATAAATCGCCAGCGTAAAAAACGACAGCGCATAAATCAAAATCGAAAACCGCATATCCCACAAACTCGCAAAATTTGCCTCTGCGGGTGGCACAATCTGCAAAACCATAATCGTCATTGCAATCGCCACAATCGCATCAGTGAAAGATTCCAGTCGGCTTTTATTCATAAACACAATTATAACATAAGAGAGCTTTTTTAGATATATTACTTGTCGTCTGCTGATTTTGACTAGCGTTGATGGGCTTAATCCGCAACCCCAACGACACCCCAAAACACTTCTTCGTGCAGATATTTTAGCAAATTTAAGCAAAAACGCAAAATTACACAAAATGCTTTCATTTTCGCATTTTTTCGTTTATAATAACCGTGCTGGTTTTAAGGTAAAACGAAAGAAGTTATTGACATGGATAATAAATCAGGCAAGCACGAAAACTACGAATTATTAAATTTATTAGGCTACGGCTTAGCGAAGTTTGATAACGATTTAATCAAAGAATTCGACTTCAATACAAAACAGTCATTTTACGATTTTTTCGTTGATAAAGGATTGGTAAAAACTGCAAGTACCGTAAAAAATCGAATGGATTTATTTGATCCATATTTTGATAATGGACGAAAAGGTTGGTGGCAGAAAGCAGATGCCTATAAGCATAGAAAAATTTTAATAGATAGTTTATTTGGTGACGAAAACGTCAAAACATATGCGAATATCATAAAATTATTTCTCAATGAAAAATATAATATTAAAGAATTTTTTGGCGAAGTAAAGCCAATCACTAGAACGCGTTTTAATAAATTACAACAAACTGGACTTGAAGCCGAACAGTTTTTTATCACGAATTTTAATACTATTGAAGTGTTTCACAATGGCGTTATAGCTGACGCAAGATTATATGGTGACGGATATGATTTTCAAGTAGATGTCGGTGAAAAAGCATTTCTTGTTGAAGTAAAAGGAATTAAAAAAGATAAAGGAAAGTTTAGATTGACAGAAAATGAGCATAGCAAAGCCAGTGAATATACGAACGATTATTTTATAGCCGCCGTTATGGATCTTGAAAATAATCCTACATTTAAGATTATAAATAACCCCCTAGCAAGTCTAAAATTTACAGAGAGAATTACAAAATCAAAACAAAGTAAAGAGTTTCATCTAGCATCTGACATTACATTATAAAAAGGTTAATACGGTGCAATTCAAAAAAATCTCACGCTAAGTCTCCGTCCCAATAAAATAAAAAATCTCCGAAGAGACTAAAACTCAACTTGGCTAGGGATGAGGGATTCGAACCCCCGATCACGGGACCAGAACCCGTTGCCTTACCACTTGGCCAATCCCTAGTAGCCTAATAATTATAGCACATCTCGAACTTTCATCAATACTTGAACGACACCCGATCAAAATCAATCACGCACAATAGCTCGCCCCACAAACATAAAAACACAGCCTACTCTTGTGCGACGCTACGCCATTCCAAAAATGCCTCTTGAAAACCGTCAATTTTGCCGTTCAAAACCGCGTCGACATCTTTTTCTTCATACTTCGTGCGCGTATCTTTGACAAGCTTGTATGGATGCAAAACATAATTGCGAATCTGCGCGCCCCATGCCGCCGACTCGCCCGCTCGGAGATCGCTCAAATTTTCCACATGTTGCTCCATTTGCAACGCCGCCAATTTTCCGCGCAAAATTTCCATGGCCTTTTCTTTGTTTTGCAATTGCGATCGCTCATTTTGAATCGCCACAACAATTCCCGTCGGAATATGCGTAATTCGCACCGCCGAATCTGTCGTATTAACCGACTGTCCACCGTGTCCACCCGCCCGATAAATATCAATTCGCAAATCTTTCGGGTCAATTTCAACCGCATCGGGCGTGTCAATTTTTGGCAAAACTTCAACCAACGCAAACGACGTCTCGCGCGACTCGGCATTAAACGGACTGAGGCGTACCAAGCGATGCACGCCATTTTCGGATTGCAACTTGCCAAACGCAAACGCGCCACCAATCTCAATCACCACCGTTTTTACGCCAGCAGTTTCACCCGCCGACCGCTCAATAATTTTTGCGTCAAAGCCAGATTTCTCCGCCCAGCGCAAATACATGCGCTCCAACATCTCCGTAAAATCCTGCGCGTCATCACCGCCCGCGCCCGCACTCAATCGCAAAATCGCGTCGCCCGAATCAAACTTGCCCGTAAATAACAATTGTCGCTTCAATTTCGCAAACTCAGTTTCCAGCGCCGTCACTTGTCCGTCAAATTCCGCCAACAATTCATCATCAATAATCGCCAGCAATTCATTCAAATCTTTCGCTTGCGCCGCCAAAATCTCCCACGGATCAACCTGATTTTTCAAATCCGACAATTTTCGCGCGACATTCTGCGCATTGCTCGGATTATTCCAAATTTCAGGTTGCGCAATTTCGTTTTCCAG
>JAISHL010000028.1 GCA_031262565.1 Candidatus Nomurabacteria bacterium
CACGTTTACTGCCAACAAAGCTGAAGCCCTGAACGCTAACGCTCAATTTACTGCGCTTTTTGCCAGTTTCCTTATCGTCCCAGCTATCATGACGCAATGATCCTTCTACTAGAATTGGCGAACCCTTTGAAAAATATTTTGCAATAGTTTCGCCACGCGCGCCCCAACAATCACAATCCACAAAATTCGTTCGCTCTTGCTTTTGTCCATCTTTTCCAGTCCAAGTATCACTAACTGCTACCGAAAAACTAGTGATTGACTGACCGTTTGTTGTTGATCGTGTCTCTGGATCACGCGTTAAGTTTCCGTGTAAAATTACTTTGTTAAATGACATATACCCTTCCCCTCCTATTATAAATTATTCTTCGGTCTTTTCAGCTTCATCGGCTTCTTTGCGAGCGGCGCGTTTAGCGGCTTCTTCCGCCAAGACAGTCTTCGCCTTTTGATCGACACGAGTCAACAGATGTCGAATCACACCGTCGGTGATATTCAACACGCCGTCGATTTTTGCAGGTGCTGTTGATGGCAATTCCAGCGTATAAACGCGGTAAATCGCATGCGCTTCGCCAGCGATTCGATAAGCCATTTCGCGGCGACCCCAGTCGTCCTCGGCAGTAATTTTACCACCGTTGTCCGCGATCAATTTTGAAACGACCGCCAGCGGTGCGTCCATCTTTGATTCGAGCTCTGGTCGAAATAACACAACCAGCTCGTACTCGTTGATATTTTGTTCCTTGGGCATTGTCCTCCTTTGGATTAAAACCGACGCGCTTGGTTTATCGCAGATTTCGTCCACTAAAACTCATGCCCACACGTCGGAGGTTAATAACAGAAGTATTTTAGCAAATTTTTAACATTTTAGCAAGAGTCGGATACGCTACTTAGTTATTCTCTGATAAAGTTTTCTAATTTTTCGATCTCAATTTGCGAGTAAGGGTCGTCATAATCCTTTTTAACTAGATAAAACACCATTTCCGCTGGCGCGCCAGCTTTTGGTCGCATAACAATTGGCATATAGAAATAGTTAACCTTACGCCCAGCATTATTTTGACCTTCTATAAAAGTTACGGCAGTGCCAACATCACCACCGTCTCCGCCAACCGAAATTATCGTGTCATTTGGATATCTAGACAAAACATCAGCGTCGTCCCTAGCTGCACTTAATTTGAAAAAGTTGCCGTCGGGATGAGAGTGAACCTGACCAACAATTTCCAAATCACGTCGAACAGCATAATCAGAAGCATTTCTTATATTTACATTAGCAGAATTTTCCGTGTCCATATCAACCAAAGAATCATCCATGTAAATATCCGTTATGGTTTTTCCACCATCTGACGACAATAAAACCGCGGCTCTTTCTTTATTGTTTTTATTATCATAAGACACTTCGCGCAAAATTCGGTCAACCAGCTCCTGACTCATTTTAACATTCTCAGGATTACGAAAAACCTCACCTACTTTTTTGTAATTATCAGAGAGAATATCAATTGAAGGCTTGTCATCTACTTCACCAGAGTCCAATGTCAGATCAGCGTCATCATCATCCTTATCATCTTCTTCCTCATTCGGTTTTTCAGAACCATAACCACCATACAATGTTGCGGCTAATAAATTGTTGACTGGCATCGGAGTGCCGTCAAATCCTCCATTAAAATCAATTCCACGCCAAAGCGGCAATTCGTCATCCGATATTTTACTAGCGCCACCATATATAACGCGCTTCGATTCTGGCAGTTTATCGGCAGAAAAATAGTTTACTCCATTGCCTAAATCGGTTTTACCAAGCTCGACTAACTTCTTTTTCATCGTTTTAGTAAATTCACTATTACCCAGATCCGCGCTTTCACCCATCACCTCGCTGGCTTTTTGCAGATAATCGCCACCGTAAGCAGTAATTAGTCCGTCTGGTTCGGTAAATTCTCCAACTTTTTCTGATCCATTCATCACTCGTGTTTGACGATCTAGTTCGCGCGACGTGATATACGAATATTTGATTTCCTCCGCCACGTCCTCATCAAACTTTTTGTAGCGAGCTGGATTTGCCTTGCGCTCCGCCGCGGTTGTCATCGTTAAGCGAACTTTTCGCGTTCTGCCGTCCATAAAAATCTCCGTCGTTTCACCAGTCGCAATCGTGCTAATTAAATTGTCAATTGTTTGGAGCGCGCTACCATGAGCAACATCAGCTTGTTTTTCTAATTGTTCACGACGTTCGGTAAACTCTTGTGGAATTTCGATTTTCTTAACTACATCTTTCAATATTTTGATAAATTTAGCGGTTTTGTCAGGTGTAAGCTCGGCAAATTTAGCGAGTCTAATAAACTGATCTGACCATGTTCCGCCCGAGCTTTCATAATCTTGTTTTAATTCTGCCGCGTTAATTGGCGTTGGTAGTGTTGCGTTATTGCCAAATGCCGATTCACGCAAATAGTCTGCCATACCGACAGCAAAATTTCCTAAGCTTCTTTCGATATTCGCGCGATTGGTTTGATGATCAGTTTCGGACTTAGCTGGCGGAGGAGTGGTTTCTTCTGAGTCTTCCGCGTCGACTTCTGTTGATTGCGACATATCTGGCATCGGAATACTGTATTTAGTAATTACCTCCATAATCTTTTCGAAAGTTTGCGCCTGCCAAATTTCACTATGGACCTCACTTGGATTAGTTATTTCATCTACACCAGCGGTCGCAGCAACAACTTCCTGTTTAACAGCGACTGGATCAACCTTCCATTGATCGGCTAAACTTTTCTTTGGCGGTTGATTTTCAGACATATTATTAGTTTTCTCCTTAAAAATAGCTACTTTATTTATATGTCTATTCTACCCCCCCCCCCCACGTGTTTGTCAAGTGGTAGATTTTAGACTTTGGTCGGGGTTTTTTCGTGAATTTTTTCTTGTTTCAGCTCGCCATTTTTCACAACCGCGCGCGCCATATCGCCCCGAGTCAAGCGTCGGTCGATCAACTGTTCGGCGATTAGATTTTCCAACTCGTTTTGAACCACTCGTCGCAACGGACGCGCGCCAAATTTCGGATCATAACCGCGATCAATCAGATGGTTCCGTGCCGAATTTGCCAAAGTTACACCAACGCCCTTGACCGCCAGCCGTTGATTCAAATCGTCAATCATCAGATCCAGAATCTGGCTAATCTCGCCACGATTCAGCTGTTCAAACGTTACAATCGCGTCAAAACGATTCAATAGCTCTGGTCGCATCAGCTCACGCAGAGGTTTTGGGATATTGTCAAATTTATGATGTGTGCGCTCTAAATCGCTAGTGTTGTCATTGCGAGGCAAATTTATTTGCCGTGGCAATCCATTTAATAAGTTTTTACTAGATTGCTTCGCCGCGCTCGCAATGACGGAATCCATACCAAGACCAAACCCCAACCTCTCCCGCGTCATCTGCCCCGCGCCGATATTTGAGGTCAAAATTATCACCGTATTTGTAAAATCAATCACTTTTCCATGACCGTCAGTCAAATGACCGTCTTCCAAAATCTGCAACAATAAATTAAAAATCTGCGGATGCGCTTTTTCGATCTCATCAAACAGCACGACCGAATATGGCTGGCGACGAATTTTTTCCGTCAGATGTCCGCCGTCGTCATAGCCAACATATCCAGCGGGCGCGCCGACCAACCGACTCGCCGTATGCTTTTCACTAAACTCACTCATGTCAACTTTGATCAAATTTTTCTCACTACCAAAAACTTCCTCCGCCAAAACCCGCGCCAATTCGGTTTTTCCCACCCCAGTCGGACCCATAAAAATAAACGAACCGATCGGACGCTTACTATCAGAAATCCCGACACGCGAACGACGAATCGCCTCAGACACCGCACTAATCGCCGTCTTTTGCCCAATAATTTTCCTGCTCAAATGTTTTTCCAAATTTACCAGTCGCGTCGCCTCCGACCTCTGCAACTG